>JAHEAY010000074.1 GCA_024642485.1 Cytophagaceae bacterium | reverse complement strand
AAACAGGTCATGGACATTAATTTTTGGGGAACTGTCTATGCGACACATGCTGCCCTGCCATATTTAAAACAAAGTAAAGGAGGTATCATTGGAATCTCATCGATTGCTGGATATCGAGGTTTACCTGTTCGTACGGGTTATTCCGCTTCAAAATTCGCAATGAATGGATTTTTAGAAGCCTTACGCACCGAGTTAATTGGAACGGGCGTTCATGTCCTAACGGCCTGTCCGGGCTTTACGGCATCCAATATTCGCAATGCATCTTTAACAGGTGATGGAAGTATTGCGGGAGAAACGATGCGGGAGGAGGACAAAATGATGTCGGCAGAAGAAGTCGCTTTCGAAATCCGAAAAGCCTATGAAGCTAAAAAGAAAACACTCGTATTAACCTTTCAAGGTAAATTGACCGTATTTTTAAACAAATGGTTAAATAGTTTTATGGACAATTTGGTTTATAATACACTGAAAAAGGAAAAAGATAGCCCCTTAACATAAAAAGCCCTGCCAGACAAAATCCAGCAGGAGCTTAAACCCATTTAACTTACCACTCTATATTTATACTTTGACGGTCTGCAAATTGAGTTGGCTTGTAAACTCCAACATCATCGATTCGAAATAATCTTTTGCATGGTCAAATTCAGTAATCAATTGATTAAAATAAGCCCGATCAAAAACAAGGAACTTAGATTCTTCGGTTGTCATAGCTGTACACATATATTTACTCCCTTGAATTGCTTCATCTATTCCGATAAAAATTGGCTTGTTACTTAATACCAAACGTTTATTTTCATTTGGCCAATCGAGTAAAATAGAACCACATTGTAAGTAAAATACAAATTCAGCCTTCTGACCTTGTCGGAACAAAAATTCATCTGCGAGATATTTTATCTCGATCCCGCTCGCCAATACCTTTTTTCCTGTTTCCAAAAACTGTTCCATACCTTGTCATTTTGACAGCTCAAAAGTAGGAGCATTATCTGAAAAGAATTATGACAATCATCAGGTTAATTGGTGTGATTTGTCACCAAAATCCGCTAAATTTTCAATCATCTTTGTCTTCATAAGTTAATGCAATATGCTAATTGAACTAGAAAGACCATCAATAGAAACCAAAACAGCTTGCTTTCATTGTGGTGAAACTTGTGAAGATGAAATCATTCAATTCGACCAAAAATCCTTTTGTTGCCATGGATGTGAACAGGTTTACAAGTTACTTTCCGAAAATGCATTAGGCGATTATTATACTTGTGACGTTAATCCTGGCAAAGCTCCATCAGCCCAAAATTTCGACTTTCTTAATCATCCACATTTCCGAGATCAACTAATTAGTTTTTCGAATAAAGGGATTTCAAAAGTACATTTTCATTTACCTGCAATCCATTGCCGTTCTTGCCTGTATTTATTAGAGAATTTGGCCAGAATAGAGCCCGCTGTGGTAAAATCAAATCTAAATTTTGGTAAGAAGGAGTTAACGGTTTGGTTTACAGAAGACCAAATTGACCTTGGCAGTTTGGCGAGCTTATTGGCCCGTTTGGGATATGAACCTTTGATTGATTCAGGAGAGGAGCAGGCCCAACAAAAGAAGCGAACTAGCCAACAAAACCAACTCTTTTTAAAACTGGGCATAGCTGGTTTTTGTGCTGGAAACGCCATGCTTTTTAGTTTTCCGGAATATCTTGGTATTGAAGCAGGGAGCTTAAAAAGCTTGTTCGGTTATATTAACATCGCTTTAGGCTCAATTGCAGTGTTTTATTCGGGTTCTGATTATTTTACCAATGTTTGGTCGCATATAAAATTAAGAAAGTTGACAATTGAACTTCCTATTTTACTTGGGATATTGGTTGGCTATCTTCGAAGCGTTTATGAAGTATTTTCACACACGGGAGCTGGCTATATTGATTCTGTATCAGGCTTGTTATTTTTCCTATTAATAGGAAAGTGGTTCCAACAAAAATCCTTTGACTTTTTATCGTTTGAACGAAATTACAAAGCATATTTCCCTTTAGTCATCAGTAAGCTTATCAAAGGAACGGAGAAAACATGTCCTTTGGAAGAAATCGAAGTTGGCGACCATCTCGTCATTCGAAATCAAGAAATCATACCTGCTGATGCTATATTAATTAAGGGTAAAAGTCAAATGGATTACAGTTTTGTCACAGGTGAAAGTGAATATATTACCTTAGAGCCAGGTAATTCGATGTATGCAGGTGGAAGACATCAAGGTGAACTCATCGAGATTGAAATCAAAAAAGCATTAAATCAAAGCCATTTAACTCAATTGTGGGAGCAGCAAGCTTTTAAAGATCCCAATCATAAAACAGAAAATTGGGAGAACTTTGCGAATCAAGTAGGTGCTTATTTTACCCTTGTCTTGTTGAGCTTAGCTCTTGTGGTGGGTGTATATTGGTTCCAGCATGATCCAAGCAAATGGCAAAACGCCGTTGTAAGTGTTCTGGTCATTGCTTGCCCATGCGCTTTGGCCATTTCATATCCATTCGCACTTGGTCATGGTATTCGATGGATGGCGAAATTCAATTTCTTTATCAAGGATATTCAAGCATTCGAACGGATGTCTCAAGTGGACACCCTTGTATTTGATAAAACAGGTACCTTAACGCTCCATCAAGACGAACAACCCACATTTCATTTAATACGCGAATTAAGTCCACTGGAATCGCGCGTCATTTTTTCAATGGTCAACCAGTCAACACATCCATTATCAAGGCAATTAACGAGGCATTTCCGTACAGAGAATATAAAAAGCACCGAGCCACTAGATTCCATGATTGAAATTCCAGGAAAGGGGATAGAAGCGCAATTGGATGGAATAAAATACCAAGTTGGTCACGCTCGCTTCACCGGTCATGCACGTGAAAAGCAACAAGATTTTATTAGATCGGAGAGTCAATTGTTCATTCGAATCGGAGATGAACCTATCGGTTATATTGAATTTCCATGGCAAAATCGGGAGGGAGTTGAATACATGATTCATGCCTTGCAAGCAAATTATGAGGTTTATATGCTTTCGGGAGATAAGCAGAGTCATGCTGGATCTTTGTTAGATTGGTTTCCTAATGAATCACATTACAAATTTGAGTGTAGTCCATTAGATAAAATGCAATTCATTCAATCGCTACAGGCTCAAGGTAAAAAAGTAGCAATGATTGGTGATGGCTTAAATGATGCGGGGGCATTAAAGCAAGCACAAGTAGGCATAGCGATATCTGAAGACCATTTGCATTTCACGCCTTCCAGTGATGCGATATTACAGGGAAAGCAACTCATTCATTTACCGATATTTCTCAAGTTTGCTCGATTTGGCCTACAGTTAATTAAGGCTAGCTTTTTACTATCCTTGGTCTATAATCTTTTTGGTTTAAGTTACGCAGTGCAAGGAACGTTATCACCACTCATTGCAGCGATTCTGATGCCAGTCAATTCACTAAGTATGCTCTTCATAGCGAACATAGGGATGAATTTGAAAGGTATTAGCATAAAATCATATCTAGAAAAATGAAAAGGTGACCAAGGTCATAATTTTATTCCATCAAATAATTGAATTTTGATACGCTAAATAATTGATTATGGAGATTATGTATATCATGATTGGATTGAGTTTACTGATGGCCATCGGCTTCTTGGCCGCATTTATTTGGTCGATACGTTCGGGCCAACAAGATGATTTAGTTACACCGAGTATGCGTATTTTATTAGAAGAAAAAGAGTACAAAAACAACAAATAAACGCTTATGAGCACAAAAACTACCACGTTAGAGCAGTTTTCTTATGATAATAAGATTGTTCGAAACTTCGCCATTGCCACGATCATTTGGGGTATCGTAGGTATGTTGGTCGGCGTAATCATCGCTACCCAACTATTTGAACCAGCGGCAAACATCACTCAATATGGTACATTTGGTCGTATTCGTCCATTACATACGAATGCGGTAATTTTTGCATTTGTTGGGAATGCCATCTTCGCGGGTGTCTATTATTCATTACAGCGATTATTGAAAGCGCGTATGTTCAGTGATTTCTTATCAAATCTCCATTTCTGGGGTTGGCAATTAATCATTGTATCGGCAGCAATAACTTTGCCATTGGGTATAACGACATCGCATGAGTATGCGGAATTAGAGTGGCCTATTGACATTGCGATTACCTTGATCTGGGTGACTTTTGGTATAAACATGTTTGGTACCATCTTCAAAAGAAGAGAGCGTCATTTATATGTAGCCATTTGGTTCTATATCGCAACTTTTATTACGGTTGCCGTTTTGCACTTGACGAATTCGATGCAATTGCCTATTTCGGCATTTAAGTCTTATTATGTTTATGCTGGTGTACAAGATGCTTTGATTCAGTGGTGGTATGGCCACAATGCAGTTGCCTTTTTCTTAACCACACCATTCTTGGGCTTGATGTATTATTTCTTGCCTAAAATGGCTAATCGTCCGGTATATTCCTATCGTTTATCCATTCTTCACTTTTGGGCCTTGATCTTTATCTACATCTGGGCAGGACCTCACCATTTATTGTATTCTAGTTTACCCGACTGGGCTCAATCATTAGGCGTTGTGTTCTCGATTATGTTGATCGCTCCATCTTGGGGAGGTATGATTAATGGTTTATTGACATTGCGTGGCGCATGGGATCAAGTGCGTGAAAATACGATCTTGAAATTCATGGTTGTGGGGATTACATGTTATGGTATGGCGACTTTCGAGGGACCGATGTTGAGTTTAAAGAACATCAATGCGATTGCCCACTTTACCGACTGGATTGTAGCACACGTTCACGTAGGAGCTTTGGGATGGAATGGTTTCTTAACCTTCGCGATGCTATACTGGTTAGTTCCTCGCATTTTCCAAACGACGCTATTCTCTGAAAAATTAGTGAAGACGCACTTCTGGATTGGTACCATTGGTATCGCCTTGTATGCCATTCCGATGTATATTTCAGGATTTACGCAAGGGATGATGTGGAAGCAATTTACTGCTGAAGGCACATTGCAATACGGTAACTTTTTAGATACAACTTTACAAGTTTTGCCGATGCACATGATGCGAGCTGTGGGTGGTACTTTGTATTTAGCAGGAGCCATTATCATGGCCTACAACTTATTCAAAACCATGGCACAGGGAACATTATTAGCGAATGAAGCTGCGGAAGCAGCACCATTAGCTATCGATGAACAACCGGAAGCAGGAGCGCACTGGCACCGTTGGATTGAGCGCAAGCCGATCCAATTATTGGTTGCATCTTTGATTATGATTTTAATTGGATCTTTGGTTGAATTAATCCCAACATTCATGGTAAAATCGAATGTTCCTACGATTGAGGCAGTTCAGCCATATACATCTTTGGAATTAGAGGGACGTGATATTTACATCCGCGAGGGTTGTGTCGGTTGTCACTCGCAATTGGTTAGACCCTTCCGTTCTGAAACAGAACGTTATGGAGAATTCTCTAAATCAGGTGAATTCGTATATGATCATCCGTTCTTGTGGGGATCGAAGCGTACGGGACCCGATTTGCATCGAGAAGGTGGAAAATATCCGGATTCATGGCATTATCACCACATGCGTGAACCACAATCTATGTCACCAGGTTCGATTATGCCTCCATATGGAGCTTTATATGAACAAAGCTTAAATACATCTCAGACGCAGGATAAATTGAATGCCATGAAGAAATTGGGTGTTCCCTATACAGATGCACAAATTCAACATGCTGTGGTAGATTTAAATAAACAGGCGAAGGAGATACAAGCGCGTTTGGCTGGAGAAAAAATTAAAGTAGGGGCTGACAAAGAGATTATTGCTTTGATCGCTTATCTACAAAGATTAGGAACTGACATCGCTAAAAAATAAAGATATGTTTAAGCAATTTATATCCAATATCCCAGGGGCAGACTCCTATATGATATTCTCGTTATTAACCTTTATGGTATTTTTCACAGCTGTGGGTATCTACATGTTTTGGATGGACAGGAAACACCTGGATCGGATGAAAAACCTTCCATTTGAAAAATAAAGAAATCGGACAACAGAATTAAAATCGAATATTATGGCTTTAACATTTATGGAAATATGGCTGATTAGTTTGATCTTTTTGACAGGGATCATCATTTTGGTTGTGACTTTACAACTGAATGCAGCGTTAAAAAAACTATCTCAAGATCCTCAAGCACCTGCGGAGGAAGAATTATCATGGTGGGAAAAGTTCAAAGGATTAAAGCCACTGGAACAGGAGCGGGAGTTAATCATGGAGCATACCTATGATGGTATTGCGGAATTGGATAACCCGACGCCCCCTTGGTTTATGTATTTGTTTTATTCAACAATTATTTTCGGATTGATCTATGGGGCATATTACCATGTATATCAAGATGGAAATATTCAAGAAGCTGAATACAAAACGGAAGTTGCAGCCGCCGAAAAAGCTAGAGAAGCTTACATGAAGAAATTTGCAAATTCCGTGAATGAGGACAATGTTGTCGTAGTTAAGGAAGCAAAAGATTTAACAGAAGGGTCACAGATTTATTCGACAAATTGCGTAGCTTGTCATGGTGATAAGGGTCAAGGGGGCGTAGGTCCGAACTTGACCGACAAATTTTGGATCCACGGTGGTGGGATCAAGGATTTGTTTAAAACGATCACGCATGGCGTTCCAGAGAAGGGGATGATTGCTTGGGAAAAGACACTCAATCCTTTGCAAATTCAAAAAGTAGCTTCGTATATTTTAACATTACAAGGTACTAATCCTCCAGGAGCCAAAGAACCACAAGGAGAAGAAGTAAAATAAACCTAAAAAAATATATGTATGAGAAAGAATGTCGGTAAAATGGATCGAGTAGTCAGAATCGCAATCGCAGTTGTATTATCAATTTTGGCCTATTCAAAAATTATTCCTAGTGATTTCGCACTGGGTGTTTACTTAGTTGCAGTAGTCATCGCTTTAACAGGGTTTATTCGATTTTGCCCACTCTACAAAATCTTGCACAAGAGTACCTGCCGAGAGGAACCTCCACATATTAGTTAATTAAAAAAGGTCCGGTGAAATTCGGACCTTCTTTTTTATGTCAAATTTCAATATCGATAATGATGATTTTCGCAATCATCTCTATAATCAAACCAAAGATGGTAAACGTCTATGGATCTATCCTGGACGCATAATAGGTCAATTTTATAAACTGAGAAGCTATTTTTCCTATTTATTATTAACGCTATTATTTGGATTACCTTGGATTGAATATAAGAATCAGCCCATATTTTTGTTTAATGTACTCGAACGCAAATTCATCTTTTGGGGAGTGCCTTTCTTTCCACAAGACTTTCATTTAGTAGCGCTCGGCTTAGTTTGTTTTCTCATCTTCATCAGTCTATTTACGGTATTATTCGGTCGAATATGGTGCGGATGGGCATGCCCACAAACCATTTTCATGGAAATGCTCTTCCGTAAAATTGAATATTGGATCGAAGGGGATGATAAGGCTCAAAGACGCTTGAACGAATCGCCGTGGACAAATGAGAAAATTCTCAAAAAAGGCAGCAAGCATAGCTTGTTTCTCATCTTAGCTTTTGCGATATCCAACACCTTTTTAATGTACATTATTGGGAAACAAGCCTGGTTACAAATCGTATTAGGTAATCCCATCGAACATATCAAAGGGTTGATCGCGATGCTCATCTTTACGGCAGTTTTCTATTTTGTATTCGCACGCTTCAGAGAAATGGTTTGTATGGTAGTATGTCCTTACGGACGTTTACAAGGCGTATTGTTAGATAATAATTCCATACTGGTTCAATATGACCATGTACGAGGGGAACCAAGAGGAAAAGTTTCCAAAACAGAAAGCAAAGGGGATTGCATCGATTGCCACTGGTGTGTACGAGTTTGTCCTACGGGTATTGATATACGAAATGGCAGCAACCAACTCGAATGCATCGGGTGTACAGCTTGCATTGATGCCTGCGATGCGGTCATGGAAAAGATCGATAAACCGCAAGGTCTAATCCGCTATGACTCATTGAACGGCGTGAACACAGGCACTAAATTGAAATTCACAACGCGAATAGGAGCCTATACGGGCGTTTTAGTCCTTATTATTGGTATTTTGGTTTATATGTTGGCCACCCGAAGAAATTGGGAATCAACACTTTTGCGCACTCCTGGAATGACTTTCCAAGTGGATGAAAAATTGCATACGGTGAGCAATATTTATAATTTAGAAATTCTGAATAAATCGATGGAGGACCAAGTGTTTGAGGTGCATGTCGACAAGCCGCTTGAACTTATTTGGATAGGTAAGGGGATAGGCAACATTGAAAAAGGAAAACAGGTCAAAACCGAGTTTTTCATTAAGGCAAAAATAGGTACTTGGAAGCAAGGCGAAAAAATCCCTATTCACATCCAAAATGATCAAGGACAAGAAGAAACATTAAAAACTAGCTTTATTCAACCAGATGAGTAATAATCAACAAAAGAAGGGGTTTCATTGGGGACATGGAATCATTATCACATTCGTCCTATTCGGTGCATTCATGGCCTATTTTTACATCAATATGTCGCACGAAAAGATCGAATTAGTGGGTGAAAACTATTATGCGGACGGACAGGCATACCAAGCAAAGATTAACCTTCAGAATCAAGCGATACCTGCGGCCCAACAAATTCAGGTAAAATCTATTGCGAATGATCAGTTTATCTTGATCCAATTACCAACAGGGTGTGATTCTGCCAACGTACAATTTTTTAGACCCTCCAATGCAGCGCAAGACAAAACGGTAAAATGGATTTCAAAAGACGGTTTAAACTGGACTTTCCCTACGGATTTTTTAGTTGAAGGACCTTGGAAACGTAGTATCAGCTGGTCCGTTCCTGGAAAATCCTACTTACAAGAAGATCGAATTTTCATCTCTAAAAAGTAATGAACTCCTGGTATTATGCTTTTTTTATTGGATTAGCGGGCAGTTGGCATTGTGCTATCATGTGTGGACCGCTTATGCAACAAATTGAGCAAAGGAGTAATCAAACGGGACGGATGCTGATCTATACACTTGGCCGACTATTCATGTATGGAATTTTGGGTTTTTCCGTCGCTAAACTCGGTTCCATTTGGCTATTCCCTTCCTGGTGGCACTTTTATTATGTATTTGCGGGACTGGTGCTCGTGCTATTACTAAGTAAAAAATTAAGTGACAATCTATTTATGCTACTGCATAAGTCGGTGGGCCAAAAACTTATTCAACTAGGTAAAAAGCTAGGTGCAATGGGGTACTTTTTCCTGGGAATGAGCAATGGATTATTGCCTTGTGGACTTGTCATAGGAGGCCTAAGTATTGCATTGTTGCAATCAAATGCTTGGCTAGGAGCCTTAAGCATGCTTTCCTTTGGAATTGCAACCTTACCCGCATTAAAATTAAGTCTTTGGGGTATTCAAAAAATCACCCGTTTTAGCGCGGTATTTCAATATTTAGGTTGGGGCATCGCATTTCTATTGCTCTTTCGGGGAGCATGGGGAATTGCCATGACGCAATCGGCTTATTTACAGCATTCGCCCTTAAGCCCAATCATTTGCCATCCTTTTTCTTAGAATTTCAAATTCGCGAGAAGCTCAGGTTTGAGAATGGTCATTTCGGCACCTTTGACGTCGATTAGGCCTTCCTTTTTGAAATCACTTAATGTACGTATAACGGATTCAGTAGCCGTTCCAACGCGTGAAGCTAGGTCTTCGCGGGAAAGCCGCATGATAACGGGACCATCCGCTGAATCGCCATAGGTTTTGACTAACTCAACCAAAGCTTGTGCAACACGTTTGCGGAGCGATTGATAAGCCATGGAGAATAATATGGATTCGTTTTTTAACAAATATCCGGTCAATGCTTTCCGGAAATGAATCTCGATATGAATATTATCGTGTAATTTTTCCTTGAATTCGCGCACAGGAATACTAATAATTTGTACTTCTTCTAAAGCTTCAGCAGATTCTCGATACAATTGATTTTCCAAGATATCAACAAAGCCAAAAAACTCACCCGGTTTAACGAATGATGTAATAAAATATTTACCTTCTCGATTCGTATGATAGGTTTTAACTTTCCCTTTCACTAAATAAAACAATCGATTTGGGGAATCGCCCTCCGCATAAATGATTGCTTTTTTTGCTAAACTCTGTTGCTTTTTTTCCGCTTCAAAATGTTCAAAATCCAAAAAAGCCAACGCCTCCTCAGCAAATGCTAAATCAGTTTGATTCGTCTGTGATTCGGGGTTAAACGTGGGACGTTGTTTCTTCAAGCGAGATTCAATGGCTTTAAGAAGCTCTACTTCTTGAAAAGGTTTAGTCAAATAGTCATCAGCACCCATTTCCATGCCTTTTCGCATGTCCGCCCGATCCGTTTTGGCAGTTAGGAAAATGAATGGAATGCGAGCTAATTCCGGTTGATTAGAAAAGACCTGCAAAACACCAAAACCATCTAAATTGGGCATCATGATATCACAGATTACGACATCGGGTAAAATGCTTTTAGCTAAACGCACTCCTTCTATTCCGTCTGACGCTGTCTCGACCTGATAACCTGATAATTCCAATAATTCAGCCGTATTCTCACGAATATCGACATTATCTTCAATGATGAGTATTTTAGTTGGCATAGCTCAATCGGGGTAATGAGATGGTTAATGTGGTTCCTAATCCAAGTTCGCTTCGTAATTTCAGTTCTCCTCCGAGTAGTCGCATGTAGCGATCCATCAGGTGAAGCCCTAATCCGGTTCCGGGGATAACATTCGCGTTTCCACCACGGAAGAAGCGTTCAAATAAATGTTTTTGATCGGCTTCGCTAATCCCAATTCCTTGGTCGATGATTTCCATGTAAAGTGATTGACCCTGCATGGAAGCTTTCAAGAAAACGTCTTTTTGCGAGAATTTAAGCGCGTTTGATAATCCGTTCAACAGTACTTTACGCAACATCGAAGTATCCGAAACAAAATCGTTTAAATCGTCTTGAAGGCTCAGGGAAATTTGTTGGCCCGGCCTACGCATCCCATCCACTTCAGTTACTAAATCACTTAAGAATTCGCTTACGACAAATGTATCAGGTCGAACTTCAACTTTACCAGCTTCTAATTTGCCGACCGACAAAAATTCTTCTAGTATTTCTGTCAAATGGGCGACGGATGATTTAATTCGTTGGATGTGTTGGCTTCGTTTGGGTTGGTCTTCTAACAGCACGTATTTCTCAATCAGAGAAGCAGACGAAAGGATGGAGGTTAGTGGAGTTCTAAATTCATGCGAAGCCATGGAGACAAAACGCGTTTTGAGGTCACCTAACTCAATTTCCTTTTGAAGAGACAATTCCAATTCTTTGGTTTGAATCTCTAATTTTTCGAGGGTATTTTGTAGTGCTTGGGTACGGGATTCTACTTCAGCTTCGAGCGATTCGTTCAATTGGTTAATTTCTTGATTTCGCAGAATTAATTCCATTTCCACTTTGCGCTTGAGTGTTACGTCGCTGACAAAGGCGATGTAATATATTTGGTCGCCGGATTTAAAGTGGCTTAAAGAAATTTCAATGGGAAAGAGGGATTCGTCTTTGCGTTTGGCTTTCAGGTCAAGACCTACGCCCATAGGACGAGAGACAGGACTGTGATTAATTTTACTTAAATGGCCTTCATGTTTATGCTTCAGGTGATTAGGAATTAAAATAGATA
>JAHEAY010000001.1 GCA_024642485.1 Cytophagaceae bacterium | reverse complement strand
AGGCGCTGATTGACGAAAAGGCCTTGTTTAGTACCTTTTTTGATAAGGCCACATTACATCCGAATGCTCATTTAATCACAGGGGTAATTTGCGGATACCGCATTGAAGAAATTGAAAATCCCCTGACGAAGCAAGTTCGCTATTTGGATAAATTGGTCGATGAATTAGCCAAAGGAAAAGCTATGGATAAAATCTTACGAACATCGAAATGAACAATCTTCAATCTTTCAAAGAATCCCTTGTTTTAGACAAGCTAGACGCACAGCTTTCGACGATTTTAAAAAGTCTTTGGTACGATGCCAAAGGGGATTGGGATCAAGCCCATGCGCTGATTGATCACTTGGGAGATCGTGATTCTGCCTGGGTGCATGCATACTTACACCGGAAGGAAGGTGACATTTGGAATGCAGATTATTGGTATGCACGTGCGAAGAAAACGCGGCCGAGCTATTCACTCGAAGAGGAATGGTCGAATCTTTTGGCTTATTTTGTAGAAAGCTAATGCGACCCAAAGCCCATGAACGATCTATTGCGAAAAAGCATTGAACTGTACAGCGGCCAATCCTTGTCGGAGGAATGCGCCCTGCAGTTTAATGCCTTCGTTTTTGAAAAAACGCTGGACAAAAAGGCTCTCCTCTTGGAAGCAGGTCAAAGCTGTAATTACATATTTTTTGTCCTTTCAGGCTCTTGTTACAGTTATTTGGCAGATCGAAAAGGCGATACACAGGTCGTTCAATTTGCCTTGGAGGGCTATTGGATTTCAGACTTAGCTAGCTTTTTTTCAGGAAATAAATCGACCTATTCCATCGAATGTTTAGAACCGACGAAGGTCTTGATGATGAATAAAGCGGCATTCGAACAAGCCTGTTCTGCGATGCCGATCTTGGAACGCTATTTCCGCGTATTGATTCAGAATGCCTATGTTTCCATGCAATACCGCATGGCTAAAACCACCAGCGAAGAAGCGGAGGATCGTTACACGGAATTTGCCACGCGCCACCCCGATTTCATGCAACGCATTCCACAATACCTTATTGCCTCCTATCTTGGCATTCAGCCGCAATCATTAAGCCGAATTCGTAAGCAGTTGGCCAGCAAACGCTAATTTCATTTATTAACATAGGTTAATCTGCCCGCGGGTTTTTTGCCCCAACTTTGCATTGTCAATATCGACAAACCCTTTTATGCAAACCAACATGGCAAATACAACAACCTGGGCTTTTGACCCTACGCACAGTGAATTAACATTTAAAGTGAAGCACTTAATGATCGCCAACGTGAAAGGCGAGTTTCGTAATTTCTCCGCACAATTAACGACAGAAGGAGATGATTTTAGCAAAGCAACAGCACAAGCGACCATCGATGTAACGTCAATCGATACGAATAATGCGGACCGTGATGGCCACTTGAAAAGTGGTGATTTTTTTGACGCAGAAAATCATCCAAATATCCAATTCGCAAGTACATCTTTCCAAATGTTCGACGCAGAAAATGGACAATTGAAAGGAAATTTGACCATCAAAGGCATCACGAATGAGGTGAGCTTGGATGTGGAATTTGGTGGAATTAGCCAAGATCCTTGGGGAAATGTCAAGGCAGGATTCTCGTTGACAGGAAAAATCAACCGCAACGATTTCGGATTATCTTGGAACGCAGCCTTGGAAACAGGGGGAGTTTTGGTGAGCGAAGAAGTGAAATTAGCCGCTGAAATACAATTTGTGAAAACAATCGCGTAATCAAATTGCGATGCCTTTCGCGTATTTTCAAATGAATCGAACCCAATTTTTAAGCAGTCTTTTGGCCATGGGAAGTATCAATACATTTTCAGGATTTAAGTCATTCACGGATGATTTGATTTATACGGGCTCAGTGATGCCTACTTTGTTTATCGGTCATGGTTCGCCCATGAACGGCATCGAAGACAATGAATTCAGTCGGACTTGGTCAGCGATGGCGAAGGAAATCCCTACACCCAAAGCGGTATTGGTCGTGTCGGCACATTGGATGACACGGGGTACCCAAATTACGGCCATGGAATCTCCGAAAACGATTCACGATTTTGGTGGTTTTCCCCGCGAATTATTTGAGGTAGAATACCCAGCCAAAGGAGATCCAATCCTTGCGAAAGAAACCCAGAAACTGATCAAAAGTACGCGTGTTGAACTGGATCATGACTGGGGACTGGATCACGGAACTTGGACGATTATTCGGCACATGTATCCGAAGGCCAACATCCCTATTTTGCAATTGAGCATTGACTCCGGTCAAAATATGACCTATCACTATGATTTAGCGCGGGAATTAGCCGATTTGCGGCAGAAAGGTGTGCTGATTGTGGGTAGCGGGAACATGGTACATAATTTACGCATGTTGGATTGGGGAAAATTGAATGCCCCCAATTATGCTTTTGATTGGGCGAAACAAATCAATCAAAAAATGAAAGATTTGATTCTCAACAACGAACACGAAAGACTCGTAAAATATGAATCGTTAGGCCGAGAAGCCTTGATGGCAATCCCTACGCCGGAGCATTACATCCCTTTGCTTTATGTGCTAGGCTTAAAGGGGAAGAACGAAAAGATTCGTTTTTTCAATGACAAAGCGGTGGGCGGATCGCTCACGATGACCTCGGTGAAGATTGGCTAATTTCACTCGTATTTATCAATGAATTTTTAGGACCCACATAGTAAGGTTTAACTTGCTGTGTGGGTCTATATGCATAGGTTTTTTTTCTTCCCTTAGCCCAAAGCAATGTTTTTACTTTTTCCCCGTTAACTAAATGTACTTTTGCTTAAAAGGAATTGGGGTCAAATGTGACCTTGTGTCAGATTTGACCTTTTTCCATATTGGGCCATGAAACTAAAGAAGGAAGAGCTGGTCGTTCTAGTTGGCTCTAACATTCGGGAAATACGCAAAGAAAAAGGCCTAACCATTGAGAAGTTAGCGCATGAGGCTGAAATAGAAAGCAAGCAATTGCGTAGAATCGAATTGGGTCAAATCAATACAAGCATTTATCAGGTTTATAATCTTTCCTATTCACTGAATGTCCCCATGCAGGCCATTTTTTCCAATGTTCAAGCCAAGGAGAATTAGATGCACCCCCATTTAACTTTGGCTACAAAATCCACGGTTGAATTTTAGGTTGAATCTATCGTTAACGCACGAAATTCAAGATAGATGCCGTCACTTTCCCGGGAATCTCTTCCATGGGAACATGCCCCACATTTTTATAAATTTCGGACTTACTGCCTTTTATATCTCGTTTGAAAAGCTCCACATTTTCCACGCTGATGACGTTGTCTTTATCGCCCCATAAGAGGAGTGTGGGGATTTTCACTTGGTTAATTTGGCCTCTGTTTTTCGTTGTTCCAAAAGAGCCTTTGAAAATTTCCAAAGCCACAGCTCGGTTCCCTTCTCGGATAGCGGCGTCGTGAAAGCGCTCTACCTGCTCGTCAGTTACCCGATTTTGATCGAAATAAATGGTTTCTAAACTCTTACGAACTAAGGATTTGGGTGTTGCATATAGTAACAGATTATTAATCACCGGTGTGGAGGCAATTTTGAAACCCAACGAACCACTCTCGCCTTTTTTCGGATATCCAGCAGCATCAATTAAGACCATTTTGGCAAGCGCATTCGGATTATGTAAAGCATAATTCCAAGAGATCGCACCACCCATGGAATTGCCTACGAGGATGAAGCGTTTGATGTGGAGGCGTGTCGTAAAGGAGTCAATGAATTTGGAATAGTAATCGAAATTATACGTGTTTTCTGGCGAAGGACCCGTCAAACCAAAGCCCGGTAAATCCAAACTGATCACCCTTCGTTCGGCCTTTAATCCCATCGCCACGCTATCCCACGTATTCAAGGACGAAGACATCCCATGTAATAAAACCAATGGAACCGAATCCGTTTGTACCCCTTCATCCCGGTAATGTACCTTCATTCCTAGGATGGGCATGAAACGCGAATCTCGGTTGGCATATAACGGAATCAATTCCGATACCGGCCGGTCATGTTCGCAAATGGTGAATAGTAGAATGAACAAAAGGGCGAATATTCCGCCGAGAATTTTGGAGGCTAGTTTCATGCGGGTGGTTTTTGGAAGGCTAAAAATAAGGTATTGAAATCACATCGTAGTCGAAAATGTATATTTTTGTTTCCACCTTTCGGAAATGATGATGAAGCGTTTGCTGTTTGTGTTTTTATGTATGAGTTTTGGGGCGGAAGGCCAACAAAAATTATACACCTCGGATCGATTGATTATTACAAGTCTATCTGAAAACACGTTTGTACACACATCTTTTTTGCAGACGGATGATTTTGGCAAGGTGGCATGCAATGGATTGATCGTTCGTGATGGCCATGAAGTCGTGGTGTTTGATACGCCCACTGATGACCCCATTTCGCAAGAATTGATTCGTTGGGTCCAGGATGATTTGAAATGCAAGATCGTTTCCATTGTGCCTACCCATTTTCACAGTGATTGCCTGGGTGGCCTTGCAGCTTTTCATGCGGCGGGAATCCCATCGATGGCGAATGAAAAAACGATTGAATTAGCGACTCAGAATCAAATGACCGTGCCCCAAAAGGTCTTTTCAGGCAAGTCGAATTTACTTGTGGGGCGCAAAGAAGTTCATTTACGTTTCTTCGGCGAAGGACATACGCGCGATAATATTGTGGCATATTTCCCGGCTGAGCAGGTTCTTTTTGGTGGCTGTTTGATTAAGGAGTTGCAGGCGACGAAAGGTTTTTTGGGCGACGCGAATGTAAGCGCTTGGTCGGAAACCGTTGCGAAAATTCAAGCAGCCTATCCACAGGTGAACCATGTCGTTCCCGGACACGGTGCTGTGGGCGATGCAAAACTGTTGGAATACACGCGGCAACTGTTTGCTAAGCCTTAACGTTTTTGATATCCCATGGATAAACCGGTATCCCCTTTGACTTTCAGCAATACGTCAACGGCTTTCGCGGATGCATTTTCAATTCGTAAGGCTGTGTTTTTCTCCACCCGCACCGATATTTGCTCATTCGGTTTCACCTGAACTGGTGAATGCTGGCCCCCATCGATTGGGCATCTCCAAATCTTAACGTCGGTTGCGGCTAAATTCTTCAGGCTAACGGTAAAAGAACCATGAGGGTTATTCCCAAGTAAAAAAGCATCATTACCACCTATGGTTGTGGTGGAGGTCAATTGCGTGATGGGTAAATATTGACATGCTGTTAAAAACAAGCAAGCAACAAGTGCGATATATTTAATCATGTTTGAAGTTTAGGTATAATGAATCCAAGACATGGGCTAATGTCCAATCTTTGTCGGTGACTTTGTTTCCTGCATCGTGTGTGCTCAGCAAGACATGGATTCGATTATAGGTATTCGACCAAGTAGGATGATGATCTAGTTCCGCGATTTTCACGGCCGCCTGTTGCATGAACAGCATGGCCGATTCAAAGGTGTCAAACGTGAACGTTTTTTCCAGTTGGCTTGAGTTATTTATCCAGTCGCTCATGGCATGTCTTAAGTCTTAGTCTCTTTTCCCTTTGAAATAGGCGTAAATCGCATTGGCATGTCCATGCCCTAAATCAAAATCTGCTTTCAGCCAATTCACAATCTCGGTTGCTTTGACTGTTGGAACTCCTTTTTCCAGGAATCCTTTTTCCTCTGCAAGGCGAACAAACTCTTCTGGGCCTTTACCCGTTTTGGTTTGAATGTTATCGATGTAGGCTTGAAAAGACATGTATGAAATGAGATTTAATTCTTAAATATAATGATATATTTGGTGAAATCTTTTACCCAAAAAATCATCTCAGATGAAAAAAATAGTCGGCCTAATGGCCATCATGTTTTTGGGGTTTCAAGCTTGCGCTCAATTCCAAGTTAAAGATCTACTTTTTTCATCCGGATCTTGGCATGGCCAATTGACCTATTTGGATTATACCAGTGGTAAGCCCTATTCGATGGCGGCTAATTTACAGGTAAGTTTAACGGGAGATCATTTGGGTTATATCCGAAGATTTGAATATCCCAAAGAACCCCAGGCAAACAGCTCAGATACAATTTATATAAACAAGCAGCATTTTGGCGAGGCCAAATTAGTTCAATATTCCAAAGTCTCTGAGTCAGAATTTTCTTGGATAACAGAGCAGATGGGGGAAGACGGGAATGATCATCGAAAGGCGATATTACGACAGACCTACCTGATTCAGGCAGACCAATACCGCATCATAAAGGAAGTTCAATTTATAGGAAATGCCGGCTGGATCAAGCGGCACGAATACCATTTTACAAGATAACGAGTGACCGAATTCTGTATTTTCATGTTTATTGAAGGGCAACCAAAAACCTAAATATATGAAACGCAATGAATTTTTAACAACACTAACAGGAGGCTTTTCTGTGGCCTGCGTTGCCTGTATGGCACAAGCCTGTTCAAAAGATGAAAGTGGTGCCCCTGCGGCTGTAAATGCCCCAGGCTCTACCAAGGGTTTTTCTGTAAACTTGGATACGGAGCTTAAGACAATTAATAATTTCATCGCGAGAAACGGTGTCATTGTCTTTCGAATTTCCTCAGGGAATACAGCAGCTAGTTTTGTTGCTTATTCAACTGTTTGTCCCCATGAGGGTGCGACCGTTGAATACAACGCCAGTACGACGAACTTTTTGTGTCCTGCCCATGGATCAACCTTTAGTTCTACGGGGGCATTGATTCAAGGTCCAGCGACCAAAGGATTAACGGTATTGGTTGTTGAATTGACCGGTTCTACCTTGCGGGTAATTGGCTAATTCGAAACCTAATTCGTGCGGGCTTGCCACATTACGCCCATGTGCCTTCTTTGGCATTATTGACGTAGCATGGGAATACTATGTGTGATATAAAAAAGGTAAGCAAAGCTCAGGATGGCCGCAAAAAGGAAAATGCAGGGCTTTCGCAGCATATGAGGCATCTTTTCATAAATAAAATAGCCTCCAATCAGCCCAAGCCCATTTAAGAGCACATCATCCACATCGAATATTCCAATTTTAAATAGGGCTTGTACTGTTTCAATGCTCAACGCCATAAAGAAAGCGACGTAGAAAATTTGCGCGCGTCTCAGGTAAACAAAGGCATCGGGTAGTAAAAACCCAAGCGGAAATAGTAAGGCCAAATTACCCGCCAAATTTAAGCCAGCAATCAGCAATCCTTTATTTCCCATGAAATAAGTCGCAATGGTTTTGAATGGAATCCAATTCGGATCTCCTGTTTGGGTACCGCCAAAATAGAATCGCATGTGGCCGATAAGGATCATGTCCATATCCTTGAATACCACAAATTTGATAATAAGCATTAAATAGAACGCAAATAGTGCGTGCACAAAAATTTTCATTGCATAAAATAAACGCTTTTAAAATTAGTATTAAAGCAATATTAAATTGAATTTCTTAAGTTTGGTATACCAAAGTATTTTTGCTTCGAACCTATTTAACTTACATGAAACAATTACAAACCCTCGACTACGTCGTATTTCTATTCTATTTTGTTTCTGTGACCTGTTATGGCTACTGGGTGTATCAGCGAAAAAAGAAGGCTGAAATCAGTACCAAAGACTTTTTCCTAGCGGAGGGATCTTTAACTTGGTGGGCGATCGGCGCATCTTTATTGGCTTCCAATATTTCTGCCGAACATTTCATCGGGATGTCGGGCTCCGGTTTTGCGATTGGTTTAGCTATCTCATCCTACGAATGGATGTCGGCCGCCGCACTAGTCATCGTCGCCATTTTCTTCGTACCTATTTTCCTAAAGAACAAGATTTACACGATGCCACAATTCTTGTCGCAACGCTATAACAATACGGTGGCGACGATTATGGCGGTTTTTTGGTTGTTGCTTTATGTTTTTGTGAACCTGACGTCCATCCTGTATTTGGGGGCATTGGCGATTGAAAGCATCACTTCGATTCCCTTTTTATATGCCATGATCGGGCTTGCCATATTCGCGATCTTCATCACCTTGGGTGGAATGAAGGTAATTGGTTATACCGATTTTATTCAAGTAATCGTGTTGATCATCGGGGGATTGGTGGTGACCTATTTGTCCTTGGATATGGTTTCAGATCGTTTTAATAGCGGAGGTGTTTTTGGAGGATTGATGGAATTGCGTTCGCAGGCCGACGACCATTTTCACATGATTTTTTCGGAGGGAGATAAGTATTACGATGCGCTTCCGGGCTTCGCGATTTTGTTTGGCGGGATGTGGATTAATAACCTGAATTATTGGGGTTGTAATCAATACATTGTTCAGCGAACGCTGGGGGCCGACTTACCCACAGCACGTTCCGGGATTTTGTTTGCGGCTTTTTTGAAATTGTTGATGCCCTTAATCTGTGTGATTCCAGGAATCGCCATGTATGTGCTTTATCAAAATGGGGCTTTCCAAAGCGAGATGGCGATTGATGGAATCATTAAGCCCGATCACTCATATCCAACCTTGATGAACCTGTTGCCGGCGGGTCTAAAAGGCTTATCTTTTGCCGCATTAACTGCTGCGATCGTGGCCTCTTTGGCAGGGAAAAGCAATAGTATTTCCACAATTTTCAGCTTGGATATTTATAAAAAATCCTTGAATCCAAACGCCTCAGAAGCCCAAACCGTTTGGGTAGGTCGCATCGCGATTTGGGTGTCTTTTGCCATAGCGCTCTTGATTGCACCACAATTGCGCCAACTAGAACAAGCGTATCAATTCATTCAAGAATATTCCAACTACCTGACGCCAGGGGCCTTTGCTTTATTCTCTTTGGGATTGTTCTGGAAACGGACGACCTCCACGGCTGCAATCGTCGCTGCGGTGGCGTCCATTCCACTCGTGGTTTTATTCAAGAATTTGCATACTTTTATCGGCGGAAATCCAATTCCATTTTTGAATGTAACCATGTGGGTCTATTTGATACTGGTTGCCATCATGGTCTCGATTTCTTTGGCAGATCGTTCAAGTGTAAATAATCCGAAAGGCTTAGCTGTGGAACGAAGCGACTTCACCGTCAGCGGCCAATTTGCGATTATTTCAATTTTAATTATGGGCATCGTATCGGCGCTTTATACTGTATTTTACTAAATCATGGAAACAATTTCTAAAGACAAATCGGAATTTCGTAACTACGAACAAGGAGACATCACGGCGGCTGTTAAAGAGCATTACCGCAAGATGCGTTCCCGTCAGACGTATGAGTATGTGTTGCGCATGAAGAAAAAATATTTGACATTCGATCATCCCATGGATTTGTGGGAAATGATGGAGCGTTTAAATGTTCTCGTGGATGTGTCTGACCCTGATTTGAATCTCCCTAACATCATTCACTTATTGCAATCGGCAGAAGGATTACGCGCGGATGGCCGACCGGATTGGATGCAGTTGGTGGGTTTAATTCATGATTTAGGGAAAGCGATGTACTTGTTCGGATCAGATGAAGATGGAACTTCTCAAGCGGAGCAATGGGGCTTAGTGGGCGATGTGTTTGTGGTAGGTTGTAAACTGCCAGATTCATGTGTTTATCCGGAGTTCAATGCATTAAATCCTGACATGCAGGATAGTCGTTACAATACCGAATTAGGGGTTTACGAGGCAGGTTGTGGCTTAGATAATTTGCATTTGGCCTGGGGACATGATGAGTATTTGTATCAGGTGCTGAAGAATCATGCTGATAATAAAATTCCTGAAGCGGGCATGGCGATGATTCGTTACCATTCATTTTATCCTTGGCATTCCGGCGGAAGTTATCGCCAATTCATGACCGCGAAAGATGAACAATATTTGGACTGGATTCACGATTTCAACAAGTATGATCTATATACCAAATCGCCTGTGGTTCCCGTTTACGAAGAACTAAAATCCTACTACATGCCGATTGCTGAGAAGTATTTAGGCAAAGGTCCGATTAACTGGTAAATGTTAAATCGAACTCTTGAGTTTGTGCAAATACGGAACTATTTCGAAGAGGAACTTCTTTGTACCATTTTATAATAAGCTGACTAATATCATCTTAGTCCATGATGTAATTGTGTTTCAAATGTTTACTTTGCGTGCAACAAGCATTTTAAACTTAAAACAAATTATCATGAAAAAGCAATCAGCTTACGCATTGATTTTAGGAATGTTGTTCCTATCAATCACCTCCTTTGCTCAACAAGCAAGAGATAGCAAAGGTCATCTACTTTTAAACGCAAAAGGAGATGTTTATGTAGATGGAGTTAAGACCGGTACCGTTTCGAATGATCGAATTATTAAAGATTCTTATGGAAAAAAATTAGGGTTTTTAAGTGCCGGAGGCATATTAACTGATGAGCATGGGAAAGTCATGGGGAAGATGGGAAAGGATGGCAAAACCTATTTTGATGACCATGGAAATATCGTCTTTACCATTGAAGATTTCGATAAAGAAACGTGTAACATCAAAGATGCCAAAGGAGTGGTCATAGGAAATGTCCACAAATCTCTCAAGGGGATTGCCTGTGCTTTGCATTGCTTCCAGAATCAAATGGATATGAAAAAGCACGAGAAACATTAAGGAATCGGGATTTGTGTATTCCTTACTCGCGGAGGAATTATTCCTAATTAGTAATGGCATTTCTTCGATCTTAAAAGCGAAGAAATGCCATTGTTTTTTTAGTTGATAAATTTCAAATTCAAGCCCACATACCAAGTACGGCCATCTGCTGGCAAAATACCAGGACCTGGATATCCGCCGGAACGTCGTGTGAAATAGCGTTCGTCTGTCAGGTTGTTTACCCCAAATTTCAGTTGGGCATATTTTTTAAATTTGTACGACCCCGAAATGTCTTGCACTTGGTAAGCGGGAATTAGACCCGTGGTCGCAGCAGCATTGGGAGTGATTGTGTTGCTAGCATCTGCGAAAGCGGAACCGATGTCACTGATTTGCCAACTAAGCGAAAGTCCTTTTTTGGTATATGTAATGCCATAGCGATTAATTTTTTCGGGGGCATTTTCAACCTGTTTGCCGGCAAGATTTCCTTCGACAATTTGGCCATTAACAAGTGATGTCGTTTTAAAATCCATGTAACGTGCTTGAATAGCTGCAAGGGAGGCAAAAATGGAAATATTGCCTAATTTTTGGTGTTTTAACCATGCGGTCGTAGGGCTAAATTCAACATAAGCTTCCATTCCTTTGGATACCGAATGCCCTAGATTTGTTCGGAATTGATAGATTTTCCCATCCGTATTTGTGCGCGAAATCGTACCCACGCGATTGTCATAATCCAGGTAAAAATAGTCGACATCAAAAGTCAGGTAATTCGCGATTTCACCGCGATAGCCTAAATCGAAATTGAAACCTTTGGCATCTTTCAAGTTCGGATCAATGACATCTGTCGTAGCGGGAGGCAATAAGTCGGAAGCCAAAACTGGACGATAGGCTTGCGCGATGTTGCTATAGAACTTTGTGTTTGGGCTAATTTTGTATTCAGCCCCTGTGCCTACTAGTACGAATGAACGGCCACGGCTACTAGGTGTAGCTGCGATGGGTAAACCGGCTGCACTTAAGCCAGATTGCCCCATCATGTCTGTATCAATTTGTTCCAAGCGAGCTCCTAAGGTGATAAGTAGGGGTTCGGATGGTCTCAAAATAGTTTCTGCGAATGCGGCATAATTGCTATTGTGAAAGACTAAATCCCGCGTGAATAAACCTTGAATGGCAAAATTCATATCCGTTCCAGTGCTTCCTACACCCAATTGTTTTCGTTTAATTTCACCTTTAAAGTAGCGTAAACCCGCTGCCAAGGTATTCTTCCAACTCCCGATTTTGTAGTTGGTCAAATAGCGCAATTCAGCCCCATTTGTTTGATAATAATCCTGGTCAACCTGTCTAGTTCCGTTTAAGTCGGGCTCCGTGATAGCCTTTGTAAATCCAATCGAACTCCGTTCAGCCGTGGTTCCAAAATATTTTAGGCTAAGCTTAGATTCCGAATTGATGATATAGTCAGCCGTCAACGCATAAATCAACCAAGGATTGCTAAACCAATTTCGGGAACGTAAACTTTGTTGGGCATTTTGAGCAAAAGCCACATCCGTCAGTCCTCCGGCTTGTTGGCTTTGCGTGAACATATACGTCATTTGCGCGCCAATTTTTAATTTGTTCGAAATGGCATAGGACAATTCTCCGTGGGAATGATCCGTGTTGAAATAGGAGTTTTGACGCCAACCATTTCCCATTCTTTTTTGATAATAGGTCGTGTAACTTAGTCGGCCCGACGTCCCTCCCACGTAATTAAATGAGCTGAATAAACCATTATTTCCGGTTGTATTTTGGCTTTCTACGACCAGTTTGGTGGATATATCCGGTTTCCGTAGGATGAAGTTCATGAGTCCACCAAATTGCGGGCCATATTGCAAGGAACTCGCTCCACGGATAATTTCGATACGGTCTACAACCTCCATGGGTGGAGAGTAATAAGCCTCTGGATATCCCATGGGGTCCGGCGTGATATCATACCCATCCATGCGGACATTGAATTCCCACGAACGATTGGGTGAAAGCCCACGGGATGCAACGCCCAATTGAATACCGGAACCATCACTTTCCCAAACGGATATCCCAGGTGTTCTGGAGAATATTTGGCGCGAATTATTCATGGCTAAATTCGCTTGCAGATGATCTAGTACAATGACCTCATTTTTTTTGCCCGCAGTGATCGTGTAATCATTGACCTGCGGTAAAAAGGTATTTCCCTTCACGCCCGACTGCGCATAGACCGAAACACCTTGTAGTTCCGTGGCATCGTGCAGGATGAAGTTGGCAACGCGCTGTTCTCCTTCTCCCAAGGTTACTTCTTGTAAGCTGGGTTGGTAACCTACAAAACTTACTTTGACGGTATAACGACCTGCCTTCAAGGCTTTGAGCGTGTAATTGCCGCTTGTGTTACTTTCAACCCCTCTGACAGTTCCTACAAGTACGATGGATGCACCCGGAAGTGCTTCGTTAGTTTCGGATTTGATTTGACCCGAAATGACTCCTAATTGAGCCATGGATGGGAAGCAAAATAGCATGAGAAGCGAAAAACCTATATTTTTCATACAATATTTATTTAGACTAATTTTAAATAGAGTACAAATGTAGGTCGGCAAATTGATATGTGCAACACTATTTAGAATTATTTTAAATAAGGCCCAATTGTGATGAATGGTCTTAAATAAATGGTTGAACGTGTAATTTTGATTCCGTTATGAAAACATCTTTCAATAAATATCTTTACATCCGTTTTGTTCAGTTGCTAACGAATCATGCTTTGACTGAGGCTGCAACGTAATTTGGAATTGCATTAGCATTTGACCCTTTTGATCAATCCCAGCCATGGAAAGATAGACCTACCTGGCAAAAGGTGGTGTTGTTTATCCACTTAGCCGTTGTGGCTTGTTTATTTGGCTATGAGGTTGGAGGATCAGATTTTGCCAAAGGTTTTATCGAGGGCTGGAATGGCGCCAAAAAATAACATATGTACATCTCACTCACGGGCTTAAAGCCAAAAGGATTTCTTGCTTACATTCGGTTTTGGTTTTTAGCCATTCCTGCATTCCGACAAGCCCAAAAGGCCGAAGGAAATTTACATTGTGATGTCAAAAAAATGCATGAATATCAATGCACGATTACGGCATGGGAAAGTCGAGAGCTCATGTTGGCCTATTTGCGAAGTGGTGCTCACCTGAAGGCCATGAAAGCATTTCATCAAATTGCCACTGGGCCTACCTATGGTTATGAATCGGATACGATCCCTAGTTGGGATGAGGCCTATTCCTTACTCACCGAAAAAGGCAAAATGCATTAATTGCGGACTTCGAATTTTTCCCGATTCAAGTACATCAAACCCCACAAGTGACCGTCCGGATCTTCGATGCTTCGCAGCGTCATAAAGCTTTCATCCAAAATGGGCTCGGATGCAATTCCTCCCGCCTCGATTCCCTGTTGAAAAAGTTCGAGAACCTGCGTCTGGTTTTTTAGCGGAAGTGTAAAAGAGGGTCCTGAAACTTCATGAAAATTCGCCCGCGGCTTTTTTACATGCTTGTCTGTGAATGAGAAAGCTTGTAGCATCACATATATTTGCTCGCTCCAAACCAAGCATTTTTGGTCCTCATCGGTGAAAATGGGATTGACTGTAAATCCCAATGCCTCGTAAAAAGCCTGTGATTTTGCTAAGTTTTCCGAGGGAAGGTTCAGAAAGAGCTGTTTCATGTTAGGCCTTTTCCGCGTAGCTTTTGAAGTTATCCAAAATCATTTGCCAGCCCGCCTTTTGCATTTCTTCCGGGTTTTGATTTTCCGGCTCAAATTCCTCCACGACTTTCGTTCCTGCTTCGGTTGTTTCGAAAGTAACGAACATTTTGCGGCCATCACCGATTAAGATTGTGAGTGATTTTTGGTCCTTGATTTCTTGGTAAGTACCCCAAAAATCAAAGCTCATGGAACCATCTTTGGAGGCCATTTCGTAATGAAATTCGCCGCCAACGTTCAGGTCAGATGTTGCTTTTGGACAATGCCAATCTGGAGATGCGAAGTTCCAGTGTTGTACGTGTTCCGGAGAAATCCATTTTTCCCAAACAGTTTTCAAGGGAGCGTTAATCGTAGTTTCAATTGTAATAAATGCCATGTTATTTTTATTATGAAGCGTTAACATGCCAAAGCAAGGGCCCCTGGCTATGCAAATCTCCAAAAAATCATTTATGTTCCCAATAGAAATGGGGATCATTTTCTTATTCGACCCTTCGCAGAGTTCGTTTATTTTGCCCCATCCATGGAGCTTTGTTTGGTTTTATCTGCTAGAGGCAAACGTCCTTTTGCATTTGAAATTTTTAATACCACCGCATTCGGCCATTTGTTATTTGTATAGAAGCGTTGGCCATTCACGGCACTTACGGTTAATCCAAGTGGGCTGGCACTGACATAAGTTTTGGCATCAAAATCCTGCTTGTATTCTACGAGTTCACTTTTGTATCCCAAAATTTCTACCTGCGTTTTCTCGTTTCCAAGCACATTAGAAAGCACGAAATTCTTGCGCTCCCCGTATTTCCAGTCGTCCGGTGAAGCGCGCAAAACGAAAGCATAAATGTATTTCTCATCGTTGGATTGTGTGTACCAAACACCTTCTTCTTTGATGATAGGCATGGGTTTCACGGCATAGATTGCCTCGGAATAAGCGAAGTTCCATAGCGCGATTTCGCGCAGAATGGCTTCCTGTTCGATCTGAATTTCGCCGTTGGGTTTAGGCCCCACATTTAACAAGAAATTTCCGCCTTTCGCTCGGATCTCCGCTAACATATTGATAACCGTTGTCCCTGATTTCTGGGGATCGTTGGTGGGTTTGTATTGCCAATCCGTTCCCATCGTATAACAGGCCTCCCAAGGTCTAGGTAGGGATGCATTTGGCGTTGTTTGTTCCGGCGTTTTCATCGCGTCGCGCGTGATGACTAAATCCGGATTGATCGACCAGGCAAATTCGCGCAGACCATCGCCGGGTCCGTCGATGAACAGGATGTCGATTTTACCGTATTGGGTCAACAATTCTTTCAATTGCGCCTTATCGTATTCCATCAAACCCGGATTGGTTTTCGGATAATGGGCTGGGTCTTGTGCTCTGCCGATGGGCTGTTTGTGCGTATGTAAATAGTAAAAATCATCGGGGGAAAAATAGATTCCCACGGCGATTCCTTCGGCGCGGAAAGCCTCTACGATTTCTTTCGTGATGTCTCGTTTGAGAGGCGTGTTCATCACGTTAAATGGGGTCGTTTTTGTTTGAAACATCGCAAAACCCGCGTGGTGTTTGGCCGTAAAAACGACGTATTTCATGCCGGCGAGTTTGGCAAGCTTCGCCCAGTTTTTAGGATTAAACTGTTCCGGATTAAAATAGCCCGGAAGCTCTTGAATGTATTTATTGACGTATTCGTCGGATGCCCCCGCAAGCGAGTGGCTTATCACAGATCCTAAACTGACATCCACATTCCAGTGAATAAACATCCCGAAACCTAGGTCTTGAAACCAATTGACCCGGTCTGTTTTATTCGTCGTTTGTTGGGCAAAGGCCGTGAAACTGAGGAGGATAAGGAGGAAAATCTTTTTCATGTAAATAAAAGAGAAAGAGTCTTTAAATTTACCCATCCAAACTTATTGCACTTGTAGCGAACTTGTTTTGAATGAAGAAATTACTGGTTTTTTGTTTGCTTAGTTTGCCCGCTTGGGGACAATCGGATACCTTACATTATTCGTTGGGCGCCTATGCTGAAACCTATTATGGACATTCACTTACGAATCCTCAGGCTGATGAAAAGTCGGCCTTGTTGTATAATCATACAACGTTAAATCAACCGGCTGTCAACTTAGGTTTAATCGAATTTTCGGCGTCTAATTCGAAGTGGACTTTTCGCGGCGATTTTATGCTGGGCACCTACTCGCAGAAAAATCTGGCCTCGGAACCGGGGATGTTGAAACATATATACCAACTCAATGCCACATTAGCGTTGGCGCCTAAACATCAATTGATCCTGGGCATTATGCCATCCCACATCGGCTTGGAATCAGCAAAAAACTGGGAAAACCCAAGTTTTACGCGAAGCTATATTGCCGAAAATTCGCCGTATTATGAAACGGGATTAGCGTGGGTTTACAGTCCGAGCCAACGCTTGAACCTGAAGTTATTCGCCTTAACCGGCTGGCAAACGATGCACAAATTCCTGCCGGCCTTAGGGACACAGTTAGCAATTGAAAATGCCAAGGGCATTCGATTTAATTCCAGTGGCTTTATCGGAGATGAAGGCAAAGGCCTGCGTGTTTTTTACGATAACTATGTTCAAATACCGCTTTCTTCTTCTGTAAGTTGGATATTGTGCGAGGATGTGGGCTTTGAGTCAGGAAATTTTTGGCATGGCGGATCCACATTTCTTACTTGGCAAGTCAGACCCGCGTTGAAGTTGGCAGGTCGTTTGGAATATTATACTGACCCCAAGGCGATTATTTTGGCTGAATCATTTTCAGACCTGTCTCAATCTTTGTCGGCGGATTACCAACTAACTTCCTGGGGAATGCTTCGGACGGAATGGAAACATTCGGAGAAATGGGGGAATGAAGTGCTATTGGGGCTGTTATTCAACGTTTCTATCAATTGAAAACGGCGTTTTATGGGATAATTAGGTGCTTTAACTATATTTGCACAAACAAAATTCGAGCACTATGATTATTGAACCTAGAATGAGAGGGTTTATCTGTTTGACATCACATCCGAAAGGCTGCGAGAAAAACGTCTTAAATCAAATTGACTACGTGAAGTCCAAAGGCAAAATTGCCGGGGCGAAAAAAGTGCTCGTGATTGGAGCCTCTACAGGTTTTGGTTTAGCCTCTCGGATAACAAGTGCATTCGGATCGGATGCTGCGACGATTGGCGTTTTCTTTGAAAAAGCTCCTGCTGAAGGCAAAACGGCTTCACCAGGATATTACAATAGCCTTGCCTTCGAAGCAGCGGCAAAAAATGCAGGTCTTTATGCCAAAAGCATTAATGGCGACGCATTCTCAAACGAAGTAAAAGCACAAACGATCGACTTAATCATGGCCGATTTAGGTCAGGTAGATTTAGTGATCTACAGTTTAGCTTCTCCAGTGCGCCAACACCCGGTAACGGGCGTGTTGCATCGTTCGGTGTTGAAGCCTATCGGCGATACATTTTCCGATAAGACGGTTGATTTCCACACAGGGAATGTTTCTGAGGTGACGATTACGCCTTGTAACGATGAAGATATTGCAAACACGGTTGCCGTGATGGGCGGGGAAGATTGGCAGATGTGGATGGACGCCTTATTGAGTGCCGGTGTTTTGGCTGAAGGAGCGATGACGGTTGCCTATTCGTACATTGGGCCAAAAGTAACGGAACCAGTTTACCGCAAAGGAACGATCGGAATGGCGAAAGACCATTTAGAATCAACAGCATTTAAGATTACAGAAGATTTAGCCAAAATTGGCGGAAAAGCGTTTGTTTCTGTAAATAAAGCGCTAGTTACCCAAGCGAGTTCAGCGATTCCAGTGATTCCTTTGTATATCTCCTTGCTTTATAAAATTATGAAAGCCAAAGGCACGCACGAAGGTTGTATCGAGCAAATCCAACGCCTTTTCAGCGCGCGTCTATATACGAACGGTTCGATTCCTGTGGATGAGAAAGGTCGTATTCGTATCGACGATTGGGAAATGGACGAAGCGGTTCAAAAAGAAGTGGCTGAATTGTGGAAAGGAGCTACGACGGAAAACCTACCTTCGATTGGTGACTTGAATGGATATAAGTCGGATTTCTTAAACTTATTCGGATTTGGTTTTGATGGCGTGGATTACGCAGCGGAGGCCAATGAAAATGTGGAAATTCCCGGTTTGATAACCGTAGAAAAATAAAAAGGAAAGCCATCCGTCTGACGGGTGGCTTTTTTTATGAGCATATGAACATTTTCGAGCGCATGCGTGCCGGCGGAATTATTCCGCACACAGATCCACAATGGTCGGGTGTTTGGGAAATTGTCAATCAAACCATCGCACTTTCAGCAAAGTTGAATTCCTCGGGCAATGTCGACGATATTCGAGCTATTTTATCTGAAATTTTAGGCCAAAGCATTGATCCCTCGACAACGGTATTAGCGCCTTTTTCAACCAATTTTGGTAAACACACAACAATTGGGAAAAACGTGTTCATCAACCACGGTTGCTCGTTTTTAGACCTGGGAGGTATTACGATTGAGGACGATGTGTTGATTGGGCCGCAAGTGAAAATCGTCACAGAGAATCATCCCGTGGATCCGACGCAGCGTAAAAGTCTGGATTTGAAGGCCGTTCACATTGGAAAAAATGTATGGCTGGGTGCCGGAGCCATTGTTTTGCCGGGTGTTACGATCGGTGAAAATTCCATCGTAGCGGCAGGCGCTGTGGTGACGAAAGACGTTCCTGCAAACACGATTGTAGGTGGCGTTCCGGCAAAGTTCATTAAATCAATTTAACGACCGATACTCATTCGGTGTTTGTCCCACGCGTTGCTTGAATAAGCGCGTGAAATGTTGAGGGTATTTAAAGCCCATCTCAAAGGCAATTTCATTGATGGTTTTATCGGTATCAAAAACGCGGTTTTTCGCCACGTCGATGGTCTTGTTTTGGATGTAATCTTTGGCCGTTAATCCCGTTTCTTTTTTGATCAAATCGCCAAAATAATTCGCAGATAAATGTAGCTCATTTGCAAAATAACTGACGGATGGAATGCCTTTCACTTGGGCTTGATCGGATTCGAAATACTGATGTATGAGAGTTTCAAAACGCTCCAGAATACCCTTATTCACTTGCTCCCGCGTGATGAATTGACGGTCGTAGAATCGTTGGCAATAATCTAAAAACAATTCGATGTTCGAAACGATCAACTTCTTGGAATGCTTATCGATGGGTTGTTTGAGTTCGAATTCGATTTTGGCAAAACAGTCCAAGATCATTTTTTGCTCATCTTCCGATAGGTGCAGCGCCTCGTGCGATTCGTAATGAAAGAATTTATAGTGCGAAATGCTTCTACCTAGGTTTGTTCCGATGAGTAAATCCGGGTGGAAAATAAGTCCATGTCCCTGCGGCTGATACCGGATTTTGGGATTTTGCATTTCGGCCACTTGCCCAGGAGCAAAGAAAACTAATGTGCCCGCCTGGTAATCGTATGTGTGTTTTCCGTAACGGATATCTCCGCAAACCACCTCTTTTAATACAATGCTGTAGAGTCCATATTGAAATCGAAGGGAATCTGCATCGCCCCAATCACGTACGATGGCTTTGGAATAATCCAATACAGATACGAGCGGATGTAGCGTCTTGTGATTGTTATTTTGATTGTATTCGTCGATGTTATTAACCTGAATCGTTTTCTCCATGGGATTAGCTTGAATGAACGAATTTACCAATTATCTGATATCCATACGTCGCAAAGATTTCCAATCCGTAAAAATGGTAGGAAAACCCGGAATTTATCTACCTAAATATGCGTACTTAGTTTGAAATTTGTTACTTAAAATAATAACGACTTATGAAATCAATTCTCTTATTCGTGAGCCTTTCGCTCATAACACTTTCTTCTACATTTGCTCAAAGCTCAGAAGAACAAACCTTGATCCAATTGTCGATGGACAAATGGCAATGGATGTCCGACAAAGACGTGGACAAGCTTGACAAATTATTCGATGCCAAAGCCAAATTCGTTCACATGAGCGGAACCTGGAAGAAGGACGAGGAATTAGACATCATCAAAACAGGTCGTATTTGGTACAAGAAAGCGACGGTGAAGGATACAGCTGTGGAGATTTCAGGTAATACGGCAATCGTTTGGAATCGAATTACCTTGGACGCGGTCGTTCGGGAACAAGTAGCAGTAACGGAATTCACTGTAACGGAGGTATATCAGAAACAAGGCAAGGAATGGAAAATGCTTGCATTGACATTTAGTAGCGTGCGTGATACCCACCAAATCAAGCATTAATCTTGTTTGAAAAGTATAACTATTGATTGAATTGATTACCTATATTTACTTCGATTCTTTTAAATCACCTAGACTATGATCAAGAAATATTTCGTTCGCATTAACAAGAAAGTCCACCAGGTAGAGGCGGACGAAAACATGCCCCTCTTGTGGGTTCTCCGAGATATTCTCGGTATGGAAGGTACAAAATACGGTTGTGGCGTGGGCTCCTGCGGGGCTTGCACGGTGCATTTAAATGGAAGTGCTGTTCGCTCTTGCCAACTGCCAATTTCAGCTTTGGCGGGGATGGAAATCACAACCATCGAAGGCTTATCTGCGAAAGGGGATCACCCTGTTCAGAAAGCGTGGTTGGACGTTGACGTCGCACAATGCGGCTATTGTCAATCCGGCCAAATCATGAGCGCCGCGGCGCTCTTGAAAAGCACACCTAACCCTACGGAAGAAGATATTGAGAACTTCATGACCGGCAATATTTGTCGGTGTGGAACCTATACCCGTATCAAAAAAGCTATCCAACAAGCCGCAGCGAAATCATGAAAAAGACAGAAACTAACTACAGCAGACGTTCGTTCTTGAAAGTATCATCGCTATCCGGTGGAGGCATGATGCTCGGTATTTCTTGGTTCGCGAGTGCAAAACCCGTGGAATCGCTCGGTGAATTGAACATCGAACCCGTATGGCAAGAGGTGACCAGTTTCATCAAAATTGCGTCGGATAATTCAATCAAAATATTTTCTCCCAATCCAGAATTTGGCCAAAATGTGATGACTTCTTTGCCGATGTTGATCGCCGAGGAATTAGACGTGGATTGGAAGCAGGTTGAGGTAGAGCAAGGTAATTATGATAATAAAGCGTTTCCACGCCAATTTACCGGCGGTAGCCAAGGCGTTCGCATGGCTTGGAAGCAATTGCGGACGGTGGGTGCTGCGGCCCGACAAATGATTTTGACGGCAGCAAGCCAGGCTTGGAATTTGCCCGTGTCGGAATTAACGACTTCAAATGGACTAGTGACGCATGCGTTCAGTGGCAAATCAGAGAGCTACGGAACCTTTGCGGAGGCAGCTTCGAAATTACCGGTTCCCAAGGACATCGTTTTAAAAGGAAATCAATCTTTCCGTTTGTTGGGAACGCCACAAAAGAATGTGGTGGGACCTAAAATCGTACAAGGAAAACCTTTGTTTGGTTTGGATTACCGCGAGGCTGGCATGTTATATGCCATGACGGAACGTCCACCGGCTTTCGGTATGCAATTGAAATCCTTCGATGTGACCGCAGCGAAAAAGATGCCAGGTATCGTGGATATTTTCACCATCAAGGTCTACAATGACGACCACAAATTTGCGGGTTTTGATACGCGTTCCTTCAATGAAGTCATTGCCGTCGTGGGTAAATCTACCTGGGATGTCATGAATGCGCGGAAGAAAATCAAGGCGGTTTGGGAGGTTGCTCCTGAAAGAAAAGAAGCAGGTCAAAATAACCGCGAAACCTTGATTCCATCCGGCTTAGAAAGCACGAAAAAGCACTATGCCCAAATGCTGGAAATGGATAAAAAACCCGGCCGCATCGAGCGGAAAGATGGGGATCCTGAAAAGGCTTTTGCGGAAGCAAAACATGTGATTGAGCGGACCTTTACGGCACCGTTCTTAGCGCATAATATTATGGAGCCAACGAATACTTTCGCACATTTTGTGGGAGATAAGGTTCGTTTTGTAGCTCCTATCCAGATTCCTGAAATGATGGTACCATCCATGGTGGCTCGTTTGGGAATTCCGAAAGAAAATATATCGATTGAATTAGCACGTATGGGCGGCGGTTTCGGTCGGCGAGCTTATGGTCATTACATGATCGAAGCAGCCTTGATTTCGAAACAAGCCAATGCGCCTATCAAATTAATTTACACACGCGAAGATGATGTGAGTGGGGGTATTTACCGACCATCCTATCAGTTGACCTACCGTGCCGCCTTCGACGAAAACAAGCGTTTAACAGCGATGCACATCAAAGGCGGAGGCGTTCCCGAATCTCCTTTGCACGCGAACCGTTTCCCGGCAGGAGCTTTGGATAATTACCTAGCGGAGAGTTGGGCGATTCCATCGAACATTACGATCGGTGCATTCCGTGCGCCGCGTTCGAATTTTAACGCCGCGGCAGAGCAGTCGTTCTTGGATGAGATTTCGGAATATATGGGCAAAGACCCAATTGCCTTCCGCTTGGAGTTATTGCAACGTGCGAAAGACAATCCGGTAGGAAAAACCAACGATTATGACGCGAGCCGCTACATGGGCGTGTTGGAATTAGTTCGAGATAAATCGGGTTGGGGAAAACCGGAAAACGCGGGTAAAAAGCGAGGCGTTTCGGCGTATTTCTGCCACAATTCTTATGCAGCGCAGGTCATTGATTTGCAGGTGAAGGGCGATCAAGTGACGGTCGACCAAGTAACTACGGCACTTGATTGCGGCGTTGTCGTGAATCCTGAGGGAGCGAAAAACATGGCCGAAGGTGCAGCGATCGACGGGATTGGCAATGCCTTATTTGGTCAGTTGACATTAACGGATGGTAAGACGGATCAAAAGAATTTCGATACCTACCGCATGATTCGCCACAATGAGGCACCGAAGAAAATCGATGTGCATTTTGTGAAGAATGAGATCGATCCAACGGGTCTTGGAGAGCCACCATTCCCTCCGGTTTTTGCTGCGGTGGCGAATGCGCTGTATAAGGCGACGGGAAAACGTTTTTACCAACAACCTTTTCAACCCCAATTAAAATCATAAATGGAATTTGTTACGTTAAATAATGGTGTGAAGATGCCCATCTTGGGCTTTGGGGTGTTTCAAATTCCAGATCCTGCCGCTTGCGAGCAGGCTGTTTTAGATGCGATTTCGGTCGGATATCGGTCCATTGATACGGCCGCTTCCTATGGAAATGAGGAGTCGGTGGGTCGGGCGATTGCGGCTTCGGGCGTGGATCGCAAGGAGCTGTTTATTACCACCAAATTGTGGATTCAGAGCCAAGGCTACGAGGGAACTTTGCAGGCATTTGAGCAATCGATGCAGAAATTAGGCCTGGATTACTTGGACCTTTATTTGATTCATCAGCCGTATGGCGATGTGTTTGGGGAGTGGCGCGCGATGGAAAAATTGTACAAAGAAGGTCGCATTCGGGCCATTGGAATTAGTAATTTCCAGCCGGATCGCGTCGTGGATTTGATGATTCATACGGAGATTGTGCCTGCGGTGAATCAGGTGGAGACGCATCCTTTCCAACAGCAAATCGTTAATCAATCCTTTATGCAAGAGAACAACATTCAGATCGAATGTTGGGCACCTTTTGCGGAAGGGAAGAATGGGATGTTTACGAATGAACTTTTAGGGGCTATCGCAGCAAATCATAATAAATCCATCGCACAAGTTATCTTGCGTTGGTTGGTTCAACGGGACGTCGTGACGATACCTAAAACGGTGAGTCGGGAACGAATGGTGGAGAATTTTAACATCTTTGACTTTCAATTAAGCGAGGCCGAAATGACGCAAATCCAAACACTCGATACGCAGACATCTAGTTTTTTCGATCACCGAGATCCGGTGATGGTCAAATGGCTAGGGGAGCGTAAATTATAAATTATCTGAAAAGGGCTGCCGGTAATGTCTTTTGCCGGTGGCCTGATACAGGGCGTTTGCTAATGCACCAAAAACCGGTGGATAGGCTGGTTCGCCCATACCGGTGGGGTCGATTTCGTTCTTAACAAAATGTACCTCAATTTTCTTGGGAGCCTCATGGTGTCGAATCATCCGATATGTATCAAAGTTGGAGCTCTGCGGCACCCCTTTCTCAATCGTCATTTTGCCAAACATCGCCGCTCCAATTCCATCCACAATGCCTCCTTCTGATAGGTTTTTAGCTCCATCGGGGTTGATGACAATGCCACAATCGACCGCACAAACCACATTTTGAACGACGGGAGCGCCATCTTTCATCTCCAAATCGAGTACGTGAGCCGCATAGGAATCATGGCAGAAATAGGCCGAAACCCCACGTTTTTTACCTGCGTTTTCAGGTTTTCCCCAACCGGATTTATCGCGAACTAATCGCAATACTTCCGCATAGCGTTCCGGTTCGTATTCGTTGTTTTTGCCCACGGGTTTATCCTTTGCCCGCTGCAATAATTCCAAGCGGAAATCAATGGGATCTTTGCCCGCAAATTCAGCTAATTCATCCAGGAAGGATTGTTCTGCCGCGGCCATGAAATTGGAACGTGGAGCGCGGAATGAGCCCACAGTAATGTTGCTATCAATCGTCCAATCTTCCGCCAAATAATTGTCGACCGCCCCTGCGGGGAAGCGGTTGGGATATAGAGGCGATTCCGGAATACCTCCCGCTTTGACATGAAAACCGATCACTTGATTATTCGCATCCACCGCCGCGCGGTAGGTTGCTGTATAGGTAGAGCGGTAAATGCCCGCGGTCATGTCGTTCTCGCGGGAATAGATGAGCTTGATGGGCGCTTGAACTTGTTGGGAAATCAAGGCTGCCTCGACCAACCAGTGAGAATACGATCGCCGACCGAATCCGCCGCCTAAGCGGGTTAATTTAATGTCGATATTTTCGAGTGGAATGCCGATGCGTGCGGAAAGCGTTTGTTCACTGAATTCTGGTTTTTGTAACGGTCCAGCTAGATTCGCTTTATCCTTCGTCACGTGGGCGAAAAAGTTCATGGGTTCCATGCAATTATGTGCCAAATAAGGCCCATAATAGGTTTTTTCTAAGACTTTCGCTGCATTTTTAAAGGCCGTTTCGATGTCGCCATCCTTGCGTCTAACCGTTCCCGGAACGTCTTTTTTCGCAGCCATTTGTGCCTCATGTACGGAGGTGCTTTCAAGTCCAGCGGGAACATTTTCGGTGATTTTCCAACCGAGCATGTCGCGTTTCTGGGTATAGGACGCAAAAGGTGTCCATTCTATTTGCAAGACTTTTTTGGCTTGCATGACTTCCCAAGTACTGCGTCCTACAATTGCGACAACTTCTGGGAAAGTGGTCGTATCGAAGAAGGTTTTTTCGTAGCCTTCGTTGTAGAGTTTGATAGGAAAAACGGCTTTGATGCCGGGCATTTTCAGCGCTTGTGTCGCATCAAAAGAGGCTAATTTCATTCCAAAAGCGGGCGGATGCGCCACCATTGCGAACATCATTCCTGGCACGCGAGTATCGATGCCGTAAAGCGGTTGGCCTGTCACAATCTTTCGAATATCGACCTGTTGTTTGGAATGGCCGATGATTTGGAAATCCTTCACCGACTTCAATGCGATATTGGTAGGCACGGGAATTGACGCGGCAAAGGCAGCCATTTGGCCATAAGTAGCGGTTTTTCCTGAAGCGGTGTGGTTTAATACTCCTGCTTTGGTGCTAATTTCTGCTACGGGAACTTGCCATTGTTGGGCCGCAGCCTCCTTGAGCATTTGTCGGGCCGTAGCCCCCGCCATCCTTAAGGGTTTCCAGCCTTGATGAATCGCTTGACTTCCGCCGATGAACTGACGGGTAAAATGTTTGGTATCTAAATCGGCCTGAATGACCTCTACTTGTTTCCAATCTACATCCAATTCCTCTGCCACAATCATGGGCATGGATGTCTTCACGCCTTGTCCACTTTCGGGGTTGGGGGACATGATTTGGATGCGATTATCGGCTAAAATCTTGACAAAACCATTGAGCTCGATGGGCTGTAGGCCCGGAGCTGTATGTGCATGGGCTTGCGACAAAAAGGAGAAGCTGAGTAAAAACCCGCCGACGCTGAGGGCTGAAACTTTCAGGAAGTCTCTTCGGTTTAGGTTCGATGGCTTTTTCATGGCAAGAGGTTTATCAAGGGAATAAAGTAAAGGAACCTAGTCGAGAAAAAGAAATATATTTTACGGGTATTTCTACCAAAATTACGGATTATCCATTCAATCCTTGATCGAGCCTCATCAACACATCCCGCTGCGCATCATCACCTAGTTGAAAGATATGTTCCCCAAATTCCACAAATCCTTGCTTGTGATAAAACCGAATCGCCCGCGGATTTTCTTCCCAAACACCTAGCCAGATATACGGTGCCTTGCGTGCTTGTGCGATGGCTAACGCTTGTTCATAAAGAAGCGCGCCTACTTGCGTTCCGTGGTATTGCTGAAGTACATAAATGCGTTCGATTTCCAGGGCATTGGGGTCTTGATTTTCACTTTGTGCATCCCCCCAATTCACTTTTAAATAGCCTATCACGTTCTCTTTTTGAAGGGCAAAGTAAAACTGGGAATTTTCGTTTCGCAGTTCTGCTCCGAGTTTATCTTCAGAAAACCCCTCTTCCAGATACGCCGCTAAATTTTCCTCTGAATTGCTAGCGGCAAAAGTTTCCGCAAAGGTTTTTCGGCCGATGGCTTGTAAGGCAGCGAGGTCTAAAGGGGAGGCTGGTCGGATTATGACATTCATTGATTTCAAAGATAGCGAGCTTGCCGTTTAAATAATAATCCATTTTTGATTTCAAATAATTTTCCAAATTGCATACATGACAGCATCACGCAAAACATCTTTGACCGCGGGTATACTATACCTGTTGACCTTCATTTCGATCCCAACCTTGTCGCTTTACCACGAAATTCACCAACCGAATTTTATCTTAAGCTCAGCGCCAGCCAGCGATGTGGTGCTCGGTGGAATCTTGGAATTGTTGATGGCATTGGCCTGCATTGGGACGGCACTCGCTTTTTATCCCGTTTTGAAGAAGCAAAATGGAAGCTTGGCTTTGGGTTTTGTAGCCGCTCGGGTTTTGGAAGCAACCTTGATTTTTGCAGGCGTTGCGAGTTTACTAACGGTGTTAAGTCTTCGTAGTTTAGGCAGCGAGTCGCAAGTTTTGGCTCGTGGACTCGTGATGCTCTACGACCGCTTGTTTTTAATTAGCCAAAGTTTCATTCCCGCCGTCAATGCCTTGCTTTTGGGAACCCTGCTTTATCAAACACGTCTTGTTCCACGAATTTTACCCATCATTGGAATTATCGGGGCCTTTACGTTGGTAGCTGGCGATGTAGCTGTTTTATATAGTGTGTACGATCAGCGCGCGCCAGAAATCGCATTAACCGTTATACCTATTGCACTTTGGGAGTTTTCGTTGGGGCTTTATTTGACGTTCAAAGGATTTAAAGAAAATGACCTAATTTTGGCTTCATGAAAATCGCTATCTACCAAGTTGACGCCTTCACGAACGAACGTTTCAAAGGCAATCCTGCCGCCGTTTGTCCGTTAGCGGCCTGGCTTCCAGATGCTGTAATGCAGCACATCGCCGCGGAGAATAATTTAGCCGAAACGGCTTTTATTGTCCCTGCGGGTGATCGCTATGAAATTCGTTGGTTCACCCCCACAGTCGAAGTGGATTTGTGTGGACACGCAACTTTAGCGAGTGCCTATGTTTTGTTTCATGAATTGGGTTATGCCAAAGACCAAATCAATTTCCATTCCCCGCGAAGCGGACCCTTAACGGTGAGTCGAAATGGTTCCGTTTTGGCATTGAATTTTCCGGTGGACCAACTGATAGAAATACCGGTTTTACCCGAACATACAATGGGTCTATCTCAGAAACCACGTGCCGTTTTTAAAGGTAAAACGGATTATCTTTTTGTCTACGATTCGGAAGCAGAAATCCGCGCCCTCCATCCGGATTTTGAGGCCTTGAAAATCCATCCCGTTCGTGGCATCATTGTGACGGCTCCCGGAGAAAAAACCGATTTTGTCTCTCGTTTTTTTGGCCCGGCTTGTGGCGTGAATGAAGATCCCGTGACAGGTTCCGCCCATACGACGTTGACCCCTTATTGGGCTTCCGTACTAGGGAAGACTGAATTAACGGCCCGCCAATTATCCCAAAGAACAGGGGATTTAACTTGCAAACTACTTGGAGATCGGGTACAGATTGCGGGGGAGGCTGTGTTGTATTTGCGAGGGGAGATTGAAATCTAAATTTTACGTACATTTGAACATTATAAAATAAACGATCATGAAAAAACTATTCACCTTTTTGGCAATCCTTGCCATGGCAAGCAACCTGACTGCTCAAACTCCGAAAGCGAACCTATTGAAAGACTGGGAGCGCGCGCGTGCTTACACGAAAGAATACTTAGACGCAATGCCTGAAACGGGTTATGCCTTAAAGCCAACGAAAGAAATGCGTTCTTTTGCTGGCCAAATGCTTCACCTTTCAGATGCGATTTACATGTTTGTGGGAACGGCAACGGACGTAGCTCCTACGGCAAAGGATTTGGAAAAATCGAATGACGTGGCGAAAGCAAGCGTAACCGAGAAAGTGTTAGCTGCCTATGATTTTGCCATCAACGCGATCAAAAATGTACCGGATGCGAAATTAGCGGAGTCGGTAAAATTGTTTGGACGTTTCGATATGACAAAAGGCCAAGCGATCGACAAAGCCTTTGAACACCAAACACACCACCGCGGACAAGCAACGGTGTATATCCGTTTGGCTGGCGCGACGCCTCCACAAGAGAAATTGTTCTAGTCTAAACATTTTCCGTAGAAAAGGGTTTGTCTTTCATAGGCAAGCCCTTTTTTATGCAAGGCGTTAAAAAACAACATTTACCCTCCAAAATCTGCCCCGTTTGCAACCGCCCTTTCGCCTGGCGCAAGAAGTGGGAAAAGAATTGGGATCAAATCATCTACTGTGGTGAAAAGTGCAGACGTAGCAAATAAATTTACCGATGAGGACATTGACCGAATCATCCAAATGGCCTGGGAAGATCGCACGCCTTTTGAGGCGATCGAATTTCAGTTTGGCCTAAAGGAAAAAGAGGTCATCGAATTCATGCGCCTGAATAGCAAGGATTCCAGTTTTCGCATGTGGCGTAAGCGGATGGCCGGCCGGAATACGAAACACCTGCAAAAACGCGTCGCTCTAGACCCCCGATTTAAATGTACGTTACAACGCAGCATTAGTATGAACAAAATCAGTAAGCGCTAGTGGAATTCCCAACGAAACTTGCCGAGGTATATCAGCGCATCGACCAATTCGACCCCGAGCATTATGCTCGATCGCGTAATTTTATCACGGGTGGCGTGTCTTATTTATCCCCCTATTTATCCCGCGGATTTATCACCGTTCCACAAGTTGTCAAGCGACTGAAAGACCGTGCAATCGGCTTGGAACAAGCGGAAAAATTCATTCAAGAATTAGCCTGGCGGGAGTTTTACACGCGGACTTGGTTTCAAAAAGGCGATGGAATTTTTGAGGACATTCGCCATCCGCAGGAGGGCATTGAACGCTTCGGGATACCTCGTGCCGTATTAGCATCCAAGACGGGAATCCAGGCCTTAGATACACAGCTAGCTCCATTTCCGGAAACAGGCTACTTGCACAATCATCTCCGCATGTATTTGGCAGCCACGATTTGTAATGTGGCGAAATACCATTGGCTAGAACCTGCTCAGTGGATGTATTACCATTTATTGGACGGCGATTTGGCGAGTAATGCGCTGAGTTGGCAATGGTGCGCCGGCACCTTCAGCAACAAATTGTATTACGCGAACCAAGAAAATATCAATCGTTATACGGGTAGCAAGCAGCAAGGAACATTTCTGGATTTCGATTACGAGGATTTACCATTGAAATCTCCTCCCGAACATTTACGTAGCTCGGTCGAAGCATCGCTTCCATTTACTCCGCCTAATACAAAGCCGCTGGATTTAATCGATGGTATTCCCACCTTCATTTATACCCATTATACGCTGGATCCTAGCTTCCATGAGGGGGAAGCCGGCAATCGGATTCTGGTCTTAGAACCGAGTCATTTTGCGAAACATCCGATGGCTCCCAAGACGATTGAGTTTATCCTTTCACTCGCCGAAAACATTCCGGGGATTCAAGTTTATTATGGGGAATATTCCGATCTAAAGGTGCACGGCATTTTCCGAGATCACCCAATCAATGCCCATTTTCAGGGTATTCGTGAGGTGCATCCGTCCTTGGCTCCTGGCCTACAAGGGGAGTTCAATAGTTTCTTCTCGTTTTGGAATAAACTAAGCAAACAATTGCGCTAAAAAGGTTTCTGCGCGCGTAAGATGTGCCTCTCGTTTTTCCACAGGCATTTTGTCCCAGGTGCTGATGAGCATGGCCCAACGGGGATTTTTGCGGAAGGTTTCGCGTTGTTTATCCAAGAATCGCCAAAATAATCCATCCCAAATTTCTTGCCACTCGCCCTTCGGGTAATCACTCATTTTCAGGATGTAATTGGACCCGCAGATGTAGGGTTTGGTGGTCATTAATCCGCCATCGCTAAATTGCGACATGCCGTAGATGTTGGGCACCATCACCCAATCGTAGGCATCTATGTACATTTCCATGAACCAGCGATAGACCGCATCCGGCTTGATTTCGCACAATAACATAAAATTACCCAACACCATGAGGCGCTCAATGTGGTGATTATAGCCCGTTTTTAAGAGCTTGCGTATCGTTTGGTCGATGGGTTCCACACCTGTGGTCCCGTTGTAAAAGGCCGCGGGCATCTCATTCGTAAATCCCCAATAATTTGTAGTACGCTGTTGGACCCCGATTTTCCGATACAACAATTGGACAAATTCACGCCAACCAACTACCTGTCGAATGAATCCCTCCACGCTATTTAATGGTGCGGCGGAGGCGGCAACACGTTCGATAACTTGATTCGGATTCAACAATCCTACATTAATCAGTGGACTCAAGATGCTGTGAAACAAGGTCTTTTCATTGGCTTTGATGGCATCCTCGTAATCCCCGAAAAGCGGCATGCGTTCCTTGATGAATTGGTCCAAAGCAGCCTGTGCCTCGCCATGAGTGACGGGATAATAAGCACCTGTAAAGGGACGTTCTGAAGAACCCGGATTATTTGTGAAGTGGGTAGCGACATAGTCGATGGCTTCAAGGATATAATCATTCGGAACGGTCTCTGGAAAGGGTGCCGGGATGAAGGTGTTTTTCGGAATTTTCTTCCGGTTCTCCGCATCGAAAGTCCAATGGCCTCCCTGCGGTTTTCCGTCGGCCTCGAGCAGAATCCCGCGATCTTTTCGCTGCTGGGTATAGAAGGCTGTTTGGAAATAGGGTTTACGGGTGCCGAGCAGGGAGGTGTCGGTGTTGAGGAAATTCGGGCTAGCCAACAAGTGAATATCTCCGGCGCGACGCAGTCGGCGTTCGAGCAGATAATCATTGGGATCAAATAGGGTAATTGTGTCTGAAATAGACGAAACAAGTTCGACTTCAGAAGAACGAGGGTCCTGCGCATCAATGTATTCCACCGATTTCCCTGCGGCGCGGAGGCGATCCGCGAAGGCCCGCATGCTGGCCCGATGGAAGATCAGTTTTTGTTTGTGGAAGGCATATTGTTTGAAGAACAAATCCGATTCCACGACATAGAAAACATCCGCTTCTTGAGCGATTGTTTCTTCAAATAATTGGTGCGGAAAAATCAGGAATGCGCTCATTTATTCACGTGTTTTTCGAGGATTCGCGCCCCCTCTTGTCGGGCCTTTTTCGTTTTCCGCATCGCCCAAACTTGATCCGATGCCGTCTTTCTTGTCGCACTTAAATCCACGACGGGAGCGGGATAATCCACACCGATTTTCACCCCAAACAAAGTCTGCTCCATGTCGCTTAATTTCCAGGGTTCATGAATTAGCGTCGCTGGAACCGCGGCTAATTCCGGCACCCATTTTTTGATGAAAACGCCGTCTGGATCGTGTGTGTAGGAATTCTTAACTGGGTTATAAATTCGGATGGTATTGATGCCCGTTACTCCTGCTTGCATTTGGATTTGCGGGTAGTGAATTCCGGGTTCATAGTCGAGAAATTGACGGGCTAAAAAATGTGCCAAATCACGCCAATCCTGCCAGAGATTAAAGACGAAAAAAGATACAACCATCGCCCGCATCCGGAAATTCAAATAACCCGTCGCGACCACGCAGCGCATGCAAGCATCGATCAGCGGAACGCCCGTTTGGCCTGCTTGCCAAGCCTGAATTAAACGCTCATCGCGGTCTTTCTCCAGCGCTTGATAGGCCTTGTTGACCGGTTCAAATTCCATCCGCGATTCATCTTCGAATTTTTGGATGAAATGCCCTTGCCAATGCAAACGGGAAATGAAATTTTGCAGCGCGCGTTTATTCGCAGCGCTTTTGTAATGCTGCATCGTGTAGGTATAGGCCATCCGCATACTGATATTTCCGTAGGCTAAATAGGGGGAGATTCGGCTGCATCCTCGTCGACTAGCCTCCGGTTTGCTGATGGAGGAGCTGTAAGCCGTGTGCCGAGTTTCGATGAAACTTTTCATGTACTTCCAGCCCCAGTATTCGCCACCTTCTTGGAAAATAGGATTCCGCGTTTTAAAAGACATGGGAAGTTCGGGACCTTTAAAGGCGTCATAAAAAGCCGAGTCTAATCGTGCTAAATTCCAATTGTCCTCTCGAACAAAAAAGGGCTCTTGTCGCATCGTTTTTTCCCAGCGCTCTTGCCAAGTTTTTCGGGATTTCAAGCGGCGAATGACACCGCCGGTTGGCGTTTCTCTCCAAGTAATGTTGGGCTGCTTACAAAAAGCCGCCACCGACTTGTCCCGTTGAAAACTCAAATCATTCCCAATCTCTTCATGAGAGGAAATTTGGCGTATATCAAATTGTTCCGCCAAAGCCTGAAACACAGGCAGCACTTCGTTGTGGAAAATATAGAGGATCCCGTTCCGATCTTCCAAACGCCCTTGCATTTCCATCAAAGATTCATGCACAAATCGCCAGTGACGTAGATCGCTGTCGGGGAATGCCATCATCGAAGGTTCAAAAAAATAGACCAGTAAAACGGGGATGTCCGACTCCAATGCCCGGTACAAAGGTTCATGATCTGTAAATCGGAGATCACGTTTAAACCAGACAATATGGATGGGAGATTTGGACATACATAGGTAACTGAAAAAGCCCTTGGTTGTTTTCGGAAAGGGAAATACCTATTTTTGCACCTTCAAATCCCCTAATGTATCAAAATGAAACAATTGTTGGCCATCTGCCTTATCCTCGCCGCTTTTTCGCTAAATGCCCAAACAGGTAGCATTGAAGTAAGCACTGGTGGATTCTCTTTTATCCCTGCTTTTACTTCGAAAGAGCCGAATATTATCATCAATGCGAGTACGAATCCGAAGAAAAGATTGACGGGATCTTTGATGTACATGATGCGCATGAAAAGTATGACCCCTACGACGGTGGCCTTGTTTACGCGTTACCGATTCATCGACAAGAAGTTTAAAGCGATTGTGGGGATTCATATTCCAGCCTTTCAAATGACGGAAGATTATGAAGTCACGAGTTTCTTTGGTCGGGAATTAACAATGTCTTATCCGGTCAACGAGAAATTGACTGTTGGCTCCTTTATCTTGAATGGCAATGCGCGGAATTCTGATTTTAAGGTGACGTTGGTGTCAGGAAATACCAATTACCATTACAAGAAATGGAACTTGCTCACGCAAGGATACTACCTGACTGTGGGAGATTTGACAGGTGTTGCCGAGACAATTTCCTATGATATCAATAAACATTTCCAGGCCAAAGCCTTTGGCAACTATACACTCACAGATGGGCAGGTGATTGCAACGGTGGGCTTGAAATATAACTTATAGGCCTTTTATATATTGGCTCGTTCGAATCAAACCCAATTTCTCAAAAATTGTTAATACTTCTGTTTTATATAATGGAGGGTGTTTCAATCGCTTAATTTGGTTTTCGAAAGCGAAATTTGCTAGGACATCTTGTTCTCGGAAGAGGTTTAAGATAAAGGAATCTGGATCGATTGCCTCGATGGAAAAATGTCTGAGCTGATCATTTGGAAAGTCTTTTAAATTGGAAGTGATGATGTAGCTTGACCCACTTGAAATCGCTGTTGCCAAAATATGGAGATCATTTAGATCGGGTAGGTTTAAATGACTGATAATAGATTTATCCTGCTTAATATTAGCATCAGGAAATGAATCGTTCATGGCTTGAACTGTCATCGCTATTTTGATGGGTGATATGTCAGGCCTTTTAATCAACAAGTTCCGACCCCATTCTTGGTTAATTTCATCGGACCAAAATGGCTTGAATAGCCCTACATCTGCTAGGCTGAGTAATAAATCACGAATCGGAGCTGGGTAAATTACGCAAGCATCAAGTACAGCCTTTAGCATTAGTAGTCCAATGAATCTTCCTGTGCTTGCTTGGCAATAAGTGCTAAATTATCTTCTCTGGATTTTTTCAAATCCCTTTGGTATGCTACCAAATCCTCTTGCAACACCCTTCGATGGCTTCCCACTTTATAATGCGGAATTTTACCCTCTTCCATCAAATGAACCATGTGGGGTCTCGATACTTGTAATATATCAGCGGCTTCCTGTGAGCTTAATGCGGAATCTGTAGGTACAATTGAGAAAGCTTTTCCCTCTGCCATCAATTTCAACATTTCCTCAATTAAAGGAATCGCATGTTCGGGTAGTTGGGCACTCGTATTAGTTTCCTTAAAATGGAGCGTAATACGACTTTTGCGTTTTGTTCGATAATTGCCACGCTCATTTCGAATGACTTCAAAAGTGGCTTTGGCTAATTTCTGATCTGCAGGGTTCGGCTTTTCAATGGAGCGCATAACTTTCGTTTATTTCGATTAAAATTAAACAATTAATCAAAATAAACGAAACAACTTCCTGATAATTTTAATAACTCAATCCATGCCCAAAGGCAAATAATCCATAAGTCGGCCCCTCCATATACCCTGGCACATCCGATTTATTCGCTTCCACAGCTGCTTGACTTCTTGGCGTCGTAAATGGCATTTTGCCCGTAGGTTTATAAGCGCCCGTTACAATATCCAATAAGGCATCTTGCGTCGTACCAAAGGTTGCGATAATTGATTTCGCTGCTCCTTTATCGATTTCTTCGATCACCCACGGGTTGGTATAATTAATTGCTAGGATTGTCGGTTTCGCGTTTAAGATTTCATTCGCGTGATTCACATCAATGCGATTGGCCGACAAATTCAAATCGATTTTTGATCCTTGTGAGCTGAACAATCCGCCGCTCGTAGGGACCAACCAGAGCAATACCACATCGGCTTCTTCTTTGGTTGATACGAACTCTAAGCCGGGATAGGAAGGTTTCGAAACTTTAATCGCTTCTCCTGCATTGCGTCCCTGCTGGAAATAGGTCTCGAAATACACTTTGGTTTTCTTCGCCAATGGCAAACGTTTGTCATCGTTGCGCAATAACACGATCGATTTGCGCAAAGCTAATTCCGCAGCTGCCACTGCCTCTTTATTCCCTACGATTTTCGTCGCTGCTTCCACATCCACATAGGGGTTTTCAAATAGTCCTAATTCGAATTTTTCGGTTAATAATTTGGCAACTGATTGGTTGATTCGTTCCTCTTTGACTAAGCCATTTTTGACAACTTCAATTAAGGTTGTTGGATCCGCTGCACCCGAGAAAATATCTACGCCCGCATTCAAAGCTTTTTGGTAGCGCTCAGGTATACTCAAGTTTTCCACGCCCCAAGGCATCATTTCTATCGGGCCCGTATCGGAATTGATGATTCCGTGGAAGCCTAATTTGCCTTGCAATAAATCGCCAATCATCGCTTTGTTGAAGGAGAATCCGACCTCTTCGAACTCCTTGCCTTTGGGTGCGGAATAATAAGGCATGATTGCCGAAGTCCCCGCCGCGATGGCAGCCTTAAATGGTTTCACATGGTAGTCAAACATGCCACCCGGATAGTGTGCAAATTTTCCCCAATCAAAGTGTGAGTCTTGTCCATCTAATTGAGGACCGCCCCCCGGGAAATGCTTGGTGGTCATTGCCACCGATGTGTTTGACAATTTGTTTCCTTGAAACCCTAATACAATTTGGGTAATCATGTTCGATGTCAAATCCGCATCTTCTCCAAAGGTCCCTTCCACACGGCCCCAGCGCGGTTCCGTGGCCAAATCCGCCATGTACATATAGCCTTTGCGCAATCCCACCGCGCGCCATTCGGCAGCAGCGGTTTCCGCAAATTTTCGCGTTAATGGAAAATCACGCATCGCGGCTAAGCCCAATTCGCCGGGCCATTTTGAAAATGCCGTAAGTCCTACACTCAAACCTACGGATGCATCCGTTGTCACGTGGTTACGCGGATTGGATGCCACGATGGCTGGAATTCCCAAGCGTGTCGACTCACACAATGCCTGCAAGTTATTAGACCATTTCGCCATAATTTCAGGCGATGCATTTGCCCGCAAAATAAAATGGCGTAGGTGAAATTGCGTTACCCCTTTGGTTGTTCCGGCAGCCGACATGTTCGGCGCGCCGAGGGGCTTGCGGGTAAACATATTTGTATTTTGGACTAGATCTTCTTCATTGAATCCATCAGTAATGACAGGTTTGGGTCCGCCTCCTTGAACGCCATTGGCGAAGACATTATCTCCTCCCATACGTGTCGTGCTGATTAACATGAATCCCAATTTTTCCTCGAGCGTCATTTGGGAAACCAAATCCTTTACGCGTTCTGCAACCGGCAATCGCCAATCTTCGTATTTGTCTAGTTTTTGATTTTTATTCAAATCCTTGAATGTCAATTTCCCCAATTGCAATAAAGCGGCGCTCTGCGATTTTACGATGGGCTGGTTTTGAGCAAACAAACTTCCCGAAATGAGAAGCGCGGCAAAAAGGATACGAGATTTCATGGCTTTTTTCTTTCTTTGTAGACTAAAGCAAATTTCTTGCTATTTCTAATGAATATGAAAAATCCACAGGTAGACGAACTTATTTTACATGCGAAAAAATGGCCACAAGAAATGGCTTATTTGCGCCGAATTTTATTGGACTGCCTTTTGATTGAAACCTATAAATGGGCCACGCCTGTCTATATGTGGGGTTCCAAAAACATCATTGGCATCGCCTCGCTCAAGGATCATTGCGCATTGAATTTTTTCAAAGGAGGGCTCTTGCAAGACGCCGAGGGCTTGCTCATTAAACCGGGAGAAAACACGCAATCTGGTCGCTGGATGAAGTTCTGTTCTGTGGAAGAAATTCAGGCCAAAGAAGCCAGCATCCGTGCCTATGTGTTGGAGGCGATCGAAGTGGAGAAACTGGGATTAAAAGTAGAAAAGGCAGAAGAGCTTCCGATCCCAGAAGAATTAACATCGATTTTTGTTGAAAAACCGGCACTAAAATCAGCTTTTGAAAAACTTAGCCCTGGCCGACAGCGTGCCTATGTGATGCATTTTTCCGATGGAAAGCAGTCGGCGACCCGCATCGCGCGCATCGAGAAAAACGAGAAATACATCCTAAGAGGAAAAGGCTTGACAGATTGTGTTTGCGGTTTGACGAAGAAAAAACCGGGCTGCGATGGTTCGCATCGTGCCATTGAAAATTTCAAGCGATGACGTAAAGAAGTCATAGAAAAGGCGTTTGTTTACACCATTTTAAAACCCAATTTTGGCCCATGAATTTTGGAGAACAATTAAAGGAAATCCGTACCTCGAAGGGCTTAACGCAAAACGAGCTATCCGAAAAAAGCGGGATTGCCCTGCGAACCGTGCAACGTTTGGAACGCAATGAAGGGAAGCCCAGCTTGTATTCGATGAATGCGATTGGGGAAGTACTGGGTGTGAATTTGACTTTATTGTATGCTCCAGATGACGAAACTGAAAAACGAAATATCATGGAAAGTACAGACCAACAACTCTGGCAGCTTGCTAAACGCCGCGCCAAATTTAAACGAAGCTTAAGTGCTTATTCCCTTGTCATCCCATTTTTGTGGATGGTATGGTACTTGACAATGCCGGAAGATATCCGTTTTGATCACATTCCATGGCCTATTTGGCCGATGTTAGGCTGGGGATTGGGATTGGGAATTCAGTATGTAAATGCCTATGTCATCGAAGTGGGGTCCTTGGAGCAGCGGGAATATGATAAGCTGAAAGCGAAGTAATAGCTTTTGGTCTGCCAGATTTTATTGCCTAATTTGAGTGAATTAAACCTATTGCCATGAAATCTCTTTTGCTTATTCTGCTTGTTTGCGCGAGCCTTTCACCCGCGTTTGCGCAATCGAATAAGCGCCCGAACATCATTTTCATCATGTCGGACGACCATGCCTACCAGGCGATTTCGGCATATGACCAAAGACTCATTTCCACCCCGAATATCGATCGGATCGCCAAAAATGGGATTTTGTTTACCAATGCGAGTGTCACCAATTCCATCTGTGCACCGAGCCGAGCGACAATTCTAACCGGCAAACATTCACATCTGAATGGGAAGGTGGATAATCATTTCCCGTTTGATACGACCAACATCACCTTTCCTCAGATTTTACAGGCGAATGGCTATCAAACGGCCATGTTTGGGAAACTGCATTTTGGGAATAGTCCCAAGGGGTTTGATCAGTTTAAAATCTTGCCGGACCAAGGCAATTATTATAACCCGGATTTCATCACGAAAAAGGAGGGAAATATTAAGGTCAACGGCTATGTGACGGATATCATTACAGATATGACTTTGGATTGGTTGAAGCAAGAGCGTTCGGCCGACAAGCCTTTTATGCTCATGTATTTGCACAAGGCGCCGCATCGTTCGTGGCTGATGGCCGAGCGGCATTTGGATGAAATGACGCAGAAAAATTACCCAGAACCGAAGACACTTTTTGACGATTATTCCGGTCGGACGGCACCTGCCAAAGAAGCGGAAATGAATATCCTGACGAGCATGAGTTGGGCCGGCGACAACAAAGTATATCCCGCGACCATGGACTCCTTGAAGATTCCTGAAATTGGTTTTGATAAGCGTCGGTTTGTTGCGGAAATGGGGCGCTTGAATCCAAGTCAAAAAGCGAATTTTGAGCGGGTTTATGATCGCATCAATGCAGAGTTTAAAAAGGCCTATCCGAGCATGACGGAACAAGATAAAATGCGCTGGAAGTTTCAGCGCTACATGCAAGATTATTTGGGAACGATTCGCGCCGTGGATGAAAATGTGGGTCGCTTGTTGGACTATTTGGAAGCCAACAAATTAATGGAAAACACGATTATTGTTTATACGTCTGATCAGGGTTTTTACCTGGGTGAGCACGGTTGGTTTGACAAACGTTTTATTTACGATGAGTCATTCAAAACGCCACTGATGGTGTCTTGGCCAAAGCACATTAAGCCTGGGCAAAAATCAGATGCCTTGGTTCAAAATCTTGATTTTGCGCAAACCTTTTTAGATGCAGCGGGCATTCCGGCACCTAAGGACATGCAAGGTCAAAGTTTGATTCCGTTGATGACGGGCAAAGCTTGGTCTCGCGATGCGGTTTATTACCATTATTACGAATATCCGGCGGAACACATGGTGAACCGGCATTATGCCATTGTGACGAAGAAATATAAATTGATTCATTATTATTTTTCAGCGGATACCTGGGAGCTTATCGACCGCGAAAAGGATCCGTTGGAATTGAAAAATGTTTATAATGATCCAGCTTATGCTTCCATTCGCAAAACCTTGCATCGACAATTGCAGGCTTTGCGATTGAAATACAAAGACAATAGCACGATTAGCAATGGCTACATTGATCGGTTTTTGAAAGACGCTGCTGATGGAAAAGTGTTTGGGGTTCCCAAAGCGAAGGCGGCAGAGATGAAGGCGAAGCGGAAATAAAAAAGCCGACTCCCAATAGGAACCGGCTTTTAACTCAAACCTAACTAATCAACTTATTTAAAAGTCACGTCAAAGCGGTCTAGGTTCATCACCTTTGTCCATGCTTTTACGAAATCATTGACAAATTTTGTTTGTGCGTCTTTTGTTGCATAGACTTCAGCTAAGGCACGAAGCTCAGAATTTGAACCGAAGATTAGGTCGGCACGTGTCGCTGTTGCGCGCACGTCACCTGTTTTCTCATCTGTTCCTACGAACTCTTCTTTCGTTGCGTTTGCTGGCTTCCAAGTTGTACCCATTTCTAATAAGTTCACGAAGAAATCATTGGTCAAGGCATCTTTTTTGGCCGTAAAAATTCCGTGTTTCGAGCCATTGTAATTCGTGTTCAACGCACGCATACCGCCTGTTAATACGGTCATTTCTGGCGCTGTAAGTGTTAACAATTGTGCCTTGTCTACGAACAATTCTTCTGTCGATATTGTGTATTGTGTTTTCAAGTAGTTGCGGAAACCATCAGCCATCGGTTCTAATAAGCCGATTGACGCGATATCAGTTTGCGCTTGTGAGGCGTCCATGCGGCCTGGAATAAATGGAACCGTTGTATTAACACCGGCATTTGCAGCGGCTTTTTCAACTGCGGCAGAACCACCCAACACGATTAAATCCGCGATGGATACTTTTTTCTTGCCAGATTTTGCATTGAATTCTTGCTGGATTTTTTCCAATACCGTCAAGACTTTTTCCAATTGCTTGGGATTATTAACCTCCCAATTACGTTGTGGCAATAAGCGAATGCGTGCTCCGTTTGCACCACCACGGCGATCTGAATGACGGTAAGTTGAAGCTGATGCCCACGCCGTGCTCACTAATTCGCTGATTGATAAACCGGAGTTCAACAATTTTATTTTCAAGGCCGCAATATCCGTTGCGTTGATTACCTCATGGTTCAAGGCAGGAATAGGATCTTGCCAAATCAATTGCTCCTTGGGTACCTCAGGTCCTACATACGTTGAGCTAGGACCCATGTCGCGGTGCGTTAATTTGAACCAAGCTTTGGCAAATGCTTTTGCATATACTTCTGGATTTTCTAAGAAGTTACGCGAGATTTTCTCGTATGCTGGATCCATGCGCAAGGCGATATCCGTTGTCAACATCGTTGGTTTGTGGAAGGTATTTTTGTCGAAAGCATCTGGAATGATGTTTGCACTGCTTTTCGCAACCCATTGGTTTGCACCTGCTGGGCTTTTCTCCAGCGACCACTCATTGTTGAACAATAAATGTAAATAACCAATGCCCCATTGCGTCGGAGTCGACGTCCAAGTAACTTCTAAACCCGAAGTAATCGCATCCTTTCCTTTTCCTGATTTGTAGGTACTCTTCCATCCCAAACCTTGCTCTTCGATGCCTGCTGCTTCCGGATCTGGACCCACATTGGTTGCGGGACCGGCACCGTGAGTTTTACCAAACGTGTGACCACCTGCGATTAGGGCTACAGTTTCCTCATCATTCATACCCATCCGACCAAAGGTCTCGCGGATATCTTTTGCCGATGCCACAGGATCTGGTACGCCATTCGGTCCTTCTGGGTTCACGTAGATCAAGCCCATTTGCACAGCGGCTAGTGGATTCTCTAATTTGCGACCCTCTGAATAACGGTTTTTATCATCTAACCATTTCTTCTCAGAGCCCCAATATACGTTTGCTTCTGGCTCCCATACGTCGGTACGTCCACCCGCAAAACCAAATGTTTTAAAGCCCATTTGTTCTAAAGAAACGTTTCCTGTTAAGACCATCAAGTCGGCCCAAGAAATCTTATCGCCATATTTTTGTTTAATTGGCCAAAGTAAACGACGTGCCTTATCTAAGTTGGTATTGTCTGGCCATGAATTTAATGGTGAAAAACGCTGTTGGCCCGCGCGCGAACCCCCACGTCCGTCACCTGTCCGATAGGTACCTGCGCTGTGCCAAGCCATGCGAATAAATAGGGGGCCATAATTACCAAAGTCGGCAGGCCACCAATCTTGTGATTTAGTCAAGACCGCTGCGATGTCTTTTTTCAAGGCAAAGTAGTCAAGACTTTTAAATGCTTTGATGTAGTTGAAGTCGGGACCCATCGGGTTCGACTTTTCTGAATTTTGGCGAAGTATTCCTACGTTCAATTGATTTGGCCACCAGTCTTTGTTGGTCGTTGCTGAAGGCTTCATACCCGTATGTGGGTTGATTCCTGCATGTGGATTTGCGCCGCCCGCCGCGTGTGGGTTGGCTGAATGTGGGTTTGTCCCTCCACCATGTGGATTCGAATAATCTTGAGCGATGGAAGCTGTAGATGCTAACAAGCCGCAAAGGATAAGTAGTTTTTTCATGATCGTGTTGATTTTATTCCGATTTGGTCTCGAAATTAGGTGAAGCATTTGAATAGAGAAAACTGAAATTTTCTATATTTGACATAGACAAAATCTATACAGATGAATATCCACCAATTGGAGTACATATTGGCTGTTGACCAATTAAAAAGTTTCAGTAAGGCAGCTGATTATTGCCATGTGACTCAAGCCACATTGAGTGCGATGGTGAAGAAGTTGGAGGAGCAGCTGGATATCGTAATTTTTGATCGCAAGGCTAATCCGATAGCGACTACGGAGAATGGACGTGCGATATTAGATCAGGCCCAACAAGTTGTTGCACACGCAAATGCGTTGCTCGCTTCGTCTAAAGCTATAAATCAGAAAATTGAGGGGCGTGTTAAAATGGGCATTATTCCCACGATTGCGAGTTCGATTTTGCCTCTAATAATGAAATACTTGGTGGAAAAATATCCGCTTTTATATTTGGAGATACATGAGGTTACCACGAATCAATTAGTGAAAGATTTGCGAGATGGGAAATTGGATGTTGGAATTTTAAGTACACCCATTGCGGCAACAGATTTGGAGACGGAGCTGTTGTATGTGGAAGATCTGCGTTTGTATGGACACTTGGCTGCGGGGGAAAAAAAACTGAGTAAGTCGGCTTTGAGCCAACAACGGATTTTTTTATTGCAGGAAGGACACTGTTTGCGGGATCAAATTATACAACTCTGTGACCTGAAAAAGAATAAATCATTACCGATTAATTTGTCGGTTGAATCAAACACTTTTGATACGTTACTAAATCTCGTGGACACTTTTCAAGGGATGACCTTGGTGCCTGCCTTGTATGTTCGTCAATTGAATGATGAGAGAAGGCAACATTTATTGGCTCTCGAGGATGGCACATTAAGTCGCGAAGTGAGTATCTGCTATTACAGGCCGTATGCCAAATGGAATATTATTCGCCGCCTACAAAGGGAAATTACGGAAATTGTCCAATATCACTTGGGCTAGTCACTTGATTTTTTGGTTTTTCTAATTAGCTTTGTAACACAAAGTACTTTTTATTATGAAAAATCACGAAGAACAGTTGGCCGCCATCCAAGAGATGCGGAATATGATGGATCAGGCTACTCGATTTAAGTCGATAAGTGGGATATCTGGTATGGTTGCTGGATTATTAACGTTCCTTTGTCTTTATGTGCTTTATCTTGTTACTGGGATTTCTCCATTCCAGTCGGAAGCGTTGGTGCAGATGTGGCAGTCTCCTAATCAGTTGCTGGTTGTTTACGGTTTTATCTGTTTACTTCTTACTTGTCTGGGGCTTGGAATTTTGATGGCTTGGCGTAATGCGCGGCAAAAGGGCAAGCAGATTTGGGATCCCGCAGCGCGGCAATTAACACTTAGTTTGGCGATTCCGGTACTAGTGGGTGGTATCTTTTCGATCCTTTTGATTCGCATCGGATTTGTCATATTTGTGGCGCCTGTTACCCTTTTATTTTATGGTTTGGGGCTTTGGGGAGCAAGCAAATTTACCTTGGAGGCTGTTCGTACGGTAGGAATTCTCTTTTTGGTATTAGGTCTGGTGGCTACTTATTATTGGAATTATGGCTTAGTGATTTGGGCTTTAGGTTTCGGATTAGTACATGTCATTTACGGTTTCATTATTTATATCAAATTTGAACGTGCATAATTTTATAGACGAACTGAACAAGGCCTTTGAGAGTCGTGTACGTTTGGGATTGATGTCCTTACTCGTCGTGCAAGATGAAATGGATTTTGCTCGGTTAAAAGAAGCATTACAACTGAGCGATGGTAACCTGGCGAGCCACATGCAGGCGTTAGAAAAGTTGGGCTATATAGAAGTCCACAAGCAATTTATTGGGCGCAAACCAAACACGCAATATGCGGTCACAGAATTAGGTCGTAATGCCTTTTCTGCTCATTTACTTTCGTTGGAAAAACTCATTAAACAAATGCAATCGTAGCATGAAAAATCAAATCAAAGAAAACATCCATCATGCAGCATCTTTGGAGCAATTATACCGCTCAAATCCGTCTGCATTCAAGCGTGCTTTTCATGAAATTTATCCTGAAATCCAGTCGGAGCTCAGTGCCCAAATTTGGTCTGAGCGTTTGCGGTCTCAATCAGATGAAATTTCCTGGGGAACTCGGAAAGACTGGACTTATGTAGGATTTGTTGCCGTTTTTGCCGCATTATTTATGCAGCTACCCGACCTGCTTTCCATCTCACATGATTTCTATTTTCCTCGCAATATTGCTTTTATTGTCATGCCTGGATTAGCTGGTTATTTCGCATTTAAGCAAGGTTTAACCTGGCAAAATGCCATTGTACCGTTTGGTGTACTTGTGGTTTCAATTGTATTTGTCAACCTCCTACCGAATAATCCCTCGAGCGACACATTGCTATTAACATGCCTTCATTTGCCTATTTTAGTTTGGTTGATGGCGGGTTATTTGTACAGTGGGGGCAAGCAATCAACGCCTGCTAAACAAATCGATTTTTTGCGATTTCATGGAGACTTGTTGGTGATGTGTGCCGTAATCATGTTGGCCGGTGGCCTTTTTACCGCCTTAACGATTAATTTATTTAATTTGATTGGGATTAAAATCGAAGATTTTTATTTCCGTTATTTGATTCTCTCTGTCTTTCCAACCGTGCCTTTGTTGGCGACTGTATTAGTCCAACAAAACCCCACGCTCGTTAGCAAAATATCCCCAGTTATTGCACGGATTTTTACACCTTTAGTCTCCTTGATGTTGCTTATATTTTTGGGCGTATTTACGTTTAATGGCAAAGATCCCTATAATGACCGGGAATTTTTAGTGATTTTCAATGGCATTTTATTAGGAGTCATGGCCCTATTGTTGTTTTCTGTCAGTGAAGCGACCCAAGAAAATGCCTCACAATTTCACCGAGTAACACTCGTCATTTTAGCGTTCTTAGCGATTATTAATAATTGCGTTGCATTGTCGGCCATCACCTTTCGTTTGATGGAGATGGGGATAACACCTAACCGACTGGCGGTTTTGGGCAGTAATGTGATGGTATTATTGAATTTGATTTTTGTGACAATCCAACTGCTTGGATTATTGAATGGACAAAAATCGCTTAAGGATGTAGAGAAGAGTATGACGCGTTTTTTACCATATTATGCATTCTGGGCGGCGATAGTCATTTTTGTTTTTCCTTTGATTTTTTCTTTCCAATAAGTTGATATTGATTATCAGTTTGACTGATTTAATCGCTCTCGCACTCCCTTACCTTTGGCAATCCTCCAAGGTTTGCCAAAGGTGATTGGGGATTCCCAAAGGTGAGAGAGAAAGCTAATCGGGATTCATCAGGATAGGAATCTTCTTTGATTCTATGTAAACTTACAGGAATCTAAACCTATCATGAAAAAAATACTCGCTCTGGCGCTCATCGCCAGCTCGCTTTCGGCACAAGTGCCAGCAGGCAAAAAAGCCATCAGTTCCTTGTACATCTATGACTTGGCTAGTGGAAAATCCGAGAAAATTTTGGAAGAAAAAAGGCATTTTGAGGCGCCCAATTGGTCTCGCGATGGGAAATACCTGTTGATCAATGCTTACGGAAAACTCGAAAAAATAAGCCCCAATGGTGAAAAATTAGGGGTGCTGAATTCGGGTGAGGTGCAGAAGGCCAACAATGATCATGGCTATAGTTTTGACGGAAAGACCTTATTTATTTCTAGTGCAAAAGCTGAAATCATAGAGCATACTTCGTTCATTTACAAGGTTGCTTCGGAAGGAGGAACACCGATTCAGTTAACGCCTTTGACTCCATCGTATTGGCATGGCGTGTCTCCCGACGGGAAAACGATGGTGTATTGCGCCGCGCGAAATGGGAATTATGACGTGTATTCGATGTCGACAAACGGCGGAGAAGAAATTCGCCTTACGAGCACAGATGGACTAGACGATGGGCCAGAATATTCGCCCGATGGAAAATACATTTACATCAATTCCTATCGAACTGGGATGATGCAAATTTGGCGGATGAAACCAGATGGCTCTGAGCCTGAGCAAATGACATTTGATCATTATTCCAACTGGTTTGCGCACATTGCGCCGAACAACCAAGTGGCTACAATAATTACCTACATGGAAGATCAGGTGCAGGCGCACCCTTTTGGCCGACAAATCAAATTGCGTTTATTGGATTTAAAAACGAAGCAAATTCGGGATTTGACAGAGGCGTTTTATGGCGGCCAGGGAACGATTAATGTGCCTTCTTGGAGCCCGGACGGGAAAAAGTTCGCGTATGTGCGATACGCATTAGAAGATTTGTAAATTAGTGCTTGAAAAAATAACCTATTATGAAAAATAACAGTTCCGCATCGCGCAGACGTTTTCTGCAGCAAATAGGTGCAACGAGTATGGTCGCAGCAGCGGCGCCACTTCAATCATTCGCTGCTCAGCAAAAAGCCGAAGAGCGTATTTTGCTTTACGAAAAACCGATTTCCGTTGGCGATAAAATCCGCTTGGGCGTGATTGGTTTTGGTGTGCAAGGACACTTCGATTTAGCTTCTGCCTTAAAAGTTCCCGGCGTAGAATTAGCTGGAATTTGTGATTTATATACGGGGCGCATTGAAAATGCCAAAGAACTTTATGGCAAAGATTTGTACACAACACGTAATTACAAAGAACTTTTAGATCGTCCTGATATTGATGCGGTCATCATCGCCACGCATGACGTTTGGCATGCACGCATCACGATCGACGCGCTCGCAAAAGGCAAGCACGTGTATTGCGAAAAACCGATGGTTTATAAAATCGACGAAGGACATCGCGTGATTCAAGCGCAAAAAAAATACAATAAAGTATTACAAGTAGGTTCTCAACGCGTGAGTAGCATTGGTTTGGCGAAGGCTAAGGAGATGTTGGCCAACGGTGAAATCGGGAAACTGAACATGGTGAATGCCGTGTATGATCGTCAAAGCTCAATCGGGGCATGGGAGTATACTATTCCGAAGGATGCGGATGCGTCAACATGTGATTGGAATCGTTTCATTGAGGCTACCGCCAAAATGGAATTTGATGCGAAAAAATTCTTTTGGTGGCGTGCTTTCAAAGAAGTGGGAACGGGAGTTGCGGGTGATTTATTCATTCACCTATTGAGTGGTACACACTTTATGACCAACTCAAATGGTCCCGAAACGATTTTCTCTACGGGCCAATTCAGCCATTGGAAAGACGGTCGGAACCTGCCAGATGTGATGTCGGGCGTCATGCAATATGCCGACACGCCAGAACATCCAGCATTCCAATTAACCTTGCAAGTAAACTTTGTCAGCGGAACGGGTGGACAGGAAGTGATTCGACTGATCGGCTCGGAAGGAGTGATGGATGTGAAGGGAAATACGATTTCCGTGAAGCATAGCATTATGCCAGAGGCACCAGGTTTTGGTGGATACGATTCCGTATTTACTTTCTCGAAAAGCATGCAAGATGAGATGACGAAGGAATACAATGCCAAATGGACGGAGGCACAACGCAAGCGTCCTATCAAGGAGGATGTGATTTTCAAAGCGCCTCCAGGATACGATGAGCACGTAGATCACTTTACGAATTTCTTTGATGCCATTCGCACGGGGAAACAAGTCGTGGAAGATGCGACTTTCGGATTTAGGGCGGCTGCGCCAGCATTGGCTTGTAATGAAAGTTATTTCAGCAAGAAGATTATCCAGTGGGATCCTGTGAATATGAAATTAAAATAGAAGAAGGGCGCTCGAATGAGCGCCTTTTTCGATATTTGTATCATGAATATGTTCTTGGCCGACTTTTCCATAATCAAACAAGTGCTTGATTATGGATATTTTGCATCCATTGTTTTAGGAGCGCTAGCTTTGTTCGATTTTCTGCTTCTTTTTAAACGTCCGCGTCACTTTAAAATTACTTTTGCTCTTTTTTTAGTGACATTGTGGGGATTGGATGTGCTGCTTTGGGTGGAAGTATCTTTTCATGATTTAGTTGCATGGTCTCCATTAATCAATTTTGGGATTTGGGTGACAGGCTTACTCACCTTATCCATTATAACGGAAGGACGTGTTTCCAAATGGATTGCTTGGACCGTTGTGATGATTTTTTTGTTGAATTGTTACAATTATTATATGTTGAGAGGCTACATGAACCTTCACCTAGATCGCAGAGCTGTATTTTTATTGCGAATTGTTGAGGACTTTCCCTTTGTTCAACTGATTCGATTCGCTCAACGAATCATCTTGTTAATTGCTGTTTTTCGCCTGTATCAAGTGGTGAAAAAAATACAATCAGATCGCAATTTATATGGCATGAAACTAAAGCGTTGGCTGCGAATTAGCATGTTTCTGGTGATATTTGTTGTTTTTTGTAACAATGTGGTGGCTTGGTGGGTCGTAGATACGCCCTATTATTTTGAATTTAGCCATAGTATCTATGCTTTTTTCTGCGCGGGTTTATTTTTGAATGTCATCTATCGTCCTGAATTTTTAAACAATCACGAGGTCAATAAATTTGATTTTAGGCGCTATATTTTAGCGGATCAACTTAGCCTTAATGATCAAAATTTTTTTGTTCCCTTTTTTCAGGAGATGTATTATTTGAATACGCAGGCGACGATTGAGCATTATTGCAAGCAAAACAAGATTTTGGAATCAGATCAATTTAACGAGCAAATCATACAGCGCTACAAGATGAGTTTTAGTCAGCTGGTGAATAAAAAACGCGTGGAATATTTTGTTGCTTTAGCCAAAAATCCGTCTTATTCCCATTATTCCATTGAGGCATTAGCAAAAGAATCGGGTTTTAATTCTCGAACGGCGCTTTATAAACCGTTTAAAAAGTTTCATGGGGGAACGCCAATTGATTTAATTACAGCTGTAAATCGCAGATAGTGAGCTGTCTATATTTTTGTGACATCATTTGTTGGGCTTCGACAAGCTTTGGTTGATTAGAGCATCACCTTGGGAATACCTTTGTCATCGATAATCAAACCCATCTAACAAATGTTTCGTTTAAAATTTATTTTTGGCACGCTCGTGTTCGCATATTTAATTTCAGGCTGTAAGGTAGAAGATCCGGTTGCTGATCAACCCTGTGATATAGGTACGTTCTCGTACTCTACGGATCCCAAATTTCCTAAACAAATTTCCCTAAAATGGGGAGAATCCAATACCAATAGTTTTAATAAGGAATGTACGGTTAGTTTTAGTGGTACATTCGTGGGTCGTAAAGGGCCGAATGAAACAGATTACACGAACTTGGAGAATGTTAAATATCCTACAGAGGCTTATGTTGATACAACGGTAAAACCCAATACTACCTATGAATATCGCATTTATCGTTGGAATGGAGATGCCAATGGGAATCCCAAATACTTGACTGTAGTAACACCAAGTCTTCCATTGCCTAGTTCACCAGGGGCTGTACTATTGGAGGTTACCTCACTCAATACAATATTGGTAACATGGTCAAATCATGATGCAAGTACAGCAACAGTTCCGGTAGTGGGAACAAAAGTATATCGTAAGTCTGCCGCAGATGCAAACTTCACCCTGATTGCTACCTTGGGCGCCACGGACAATTCTTATACCGATAAAGGTCTTCTTCTCGATACAGAATATACATATCAAGTTGTTCGGTTTAATAATTACGGGGATAGTCCGGTGGTTTCCCAAAAAGCACGAACGCTCAAAATGGCTACATACGAAGAGGTGACTATCAGCGGCCATACTTGGATGTTAAAGAATTTGGACGTGACAACATATCGAAATGGGGATGTGATTCCCGAAATTAAAAATTTGGCAGATTGGAATAAGGCAACGACAGGAGCTTGGTGTTATTACAATTTTGAATCAAATGCAGGTACAACCGTTTGGGGTAAATTGTATAATAAATATGCAGTCGATGATCCACGAGGTTTAGCACCCGTTGGCTATCATATTCCGACCGATATGGATTGGATGGAATTAATTACCGCAGCTGGTATGCCAGGTGCACCTAATATCAAAGCGACTACGGGCTGGAAGACCCCTTTTGTGGCAACGAATCGTACGGGATTTAGCGCTTATCCTGCAGGAGGGATTATTAGAGGGCAGTTTGATATTAAAAATGTTAGTACAGAATCTTATTTCTGGATTAAGAACCCAGGTAATAATGACATGCGTTATTATATTTACTTGCAGGCCGAAAACAATGATATCAATAAGTACCCAGATGCCTTGGAGGGAGGCTTGCATGGTTTCTCTGTTCGTTGCCGCAAAGATTAGTGATGCTAGTTCTCTGTTTTGGGGTGCCTGAAAAGGCACCCTTTTTTATGGTATGTAATCCAAGGGCAACAATTCCGCCATGCCTATACGGCCCATATCCCCCCGCATTTCAAGCGAAAATGGATCCATTAAATTTCCAGATGCGCTGAGCAATACCAAACCTTTAGGAATCAAAATCGTATAGGGATAAGGTGCATCTGGGAAGACCGGTCGGAGGACGCGCCGTTGATTAAAGACAAGTTCAATGGCATTTTGGGTATCTAAAAAATATAAATCGGTATCTCGATAGGGCTTGACCAAATCAATGGCCTGAAAGGGAAAATGTCGATTCGTTGAAATGTCAAAAAAGAATCCCCGCTTGCCAGCCGAGGTATTTTGAATCCCAGGTTTAAGTAAGTAGGCATTAAAGCCTTCGGCTTCCAATTGATTATCAAACAAGGCTTTTAAGAAATGCGAGAGTGAACCCAAATAGGCTTCTTTCCGATTTTCTTCCCAGCGTTTTTCTTGTTTGGACGAAGTAGGCCGGATTATTTCATAACGCGCCAAACCCCGGAAAGAGGTCAAATCCCTCGTCTTTTCCAGTCGGTCTAAGGTGTAGGTAATTTTATATCCCAAGCTTTGGTTTTCGATTGTCAAAGGTGCGATCGCCGTGGCGATGAGTCCGTCGTCATCTTCCTCAAAATTCACCACTTCTTTATTAAGAATTTGCACCTCCTTGCGGTTATAGCTATCTCCTAAAAAGGCTTTTTCAAAGATTCGTATTTGCTTTTCCCAGGTCTTGTCTCGGGTGGAGCTGACGCGCACTTCGTCGAGTGTTTGGTTGTCTTCTTCCAGTGTAAGATTCAGGACCTTGGATTGCCCTCGGACCTCAATAAATTGAATGCTAGGTTTATAGCCCACAAAGGATGCCACCAAACGATATCGTCCCGCGGCAATCCGATTCACGTGGTAATTCCCGGCGGAATCTGCCTGAGTCCCTAAAGTGGTGCCCTCTAGGTAAATACTTGCGCCTGGAATCCCCACACCGGTTTTAGCGTCTTTGACGCTGCCTGAAATGCGGTATTTTTCTTGCGAAAAAACAGTGAAGGAAAGGAGTAAAAAGCAAATGAGTTTCATTGTCCGCGCTTGGCTCTTAATGCTGGAAGTCCCACGCCAGCGGCATCAAATCCCCCATCGACAGCTATCATTTGGCCCGTCACATAACCCGCTTTTTCAGAACATAAAAAGTAGACGGTTTCGGCAATATCGTCAACCGTTGCCGATCGATTTAAGGGTATGCCATTGTAATAGGCCGTGATGATTTCAGGGGAATGAACGGCAGCTGCCAGTTGCGTTTTTACCGGACCCGGCGAGACACAATTCACACGAATGCCATAATCACCCAGCTCAACAGCTAATTGCTTCGTCAGGTGAACAACAGCAGCTTTGGATGTGCCATAAGCAACGCGCAAGGTACTTGCCCGAACTGCTGAAATGGAGCCGATGTTCACAACTGCTCCCCGACTCACTTTCAAGGCTGGGATAGCTGCTTGCGTGCATAGAAATACGCCATCCAGGTTGGTGGACATGATTTTACGCCAACAGTCAAAATCGGTTTCTTCGAGCGGTTTAAATTCCGCCACACCGGCATTATTAACCAATGCATCAATCCGACCAAAGGAATTCATGACGGTTTCAATCATGTGAGATACGTCGGCAGGTGATGAAATATCACAAGCAATCGCAATCGAATTTTCGATTCCTGCTGCCGCTTTTCGTACCTCGGATTCATCTCGGTCAACGAGCGCAACGCGATAGCCGTGGCTTTGAAATAATTGTGCGGTGGCTAAACCGATGCCGCGCGCAGAACCAGTGACGATGGCTACTTTGGGTGTTTGTAACATAAATAGGTCTTATTCCCTTAAAGTTAGGGAAGGATGTGGAGCCCCAACTATATTTTTGTTATTTTTATCAAAATAAACCTATCAAACATGAAACACCTTTTTTGTCAAGCTAGTCTTGCTTTGGGATTATTTGCGGGTATCGGTGCTGCTACCTGCTTTTTGCTTGGCGTTTCTGTTGCTCCCATTTTACTGATTTTATTTTTTGCCTTGTTGGCTTTAGGATTTCAAGCCTATCCCTTGTTGAAAGGATTTTCGTATACATTTTTCATTTTTGCGGCTTCTACCTACGCCTTCACTTTTCCTGAAAACATGGTTAGTTATCAGGGATTTCCGTTGAAGAAATTGGTTACCCCTTTGTTGGTAGTAACGATGTTTGGCATGGGGATTCACATGAATTTATCCCGCTTTGTGGAGATTGTCAAATCGCCCAAACCCATCTTTGCTGGTATATTTTGTCATTATTTAATCATGCCGGGAATCGGTTTGGCCCTAGCGATGACGACAGATCTTCCACCTGAAATCGCCGCCGGAATTATCTTAGTAGGTTGTTCGCCCAGCGGAGTTGCTTCGAATGTCATGGCATTTATTTCTGGGGGAAACTTAGCGCTTTCCGTGACTGTCACCTCGATTTCCACCCTGCTTGCACCCCTTTTAACCCCTTTATTGATGAAATTACTAGCCAACCAATTAGTGCCCATTAACTTTTGGGATATGTTTTGGCACATTATGGAAATCGTCATTTTCCCGGTTATTGCTGGCTTAGTCTATAATCAATATGCCTATGGCAAGCAGAAATGGCTGGATGAATTATTGCCTATTTTATCGATGGCATCCATTATTTTTATCGTGGCATTGACTGTCTCAGCGGGTCACAGTACACTTATGTCCATTGGATGGTTATTGATTTTAATCGTATTGATTCATAATCTCTTAGGTTATTTTTTTGGTTACCGGATCAGTAAATGGATGGGAATTAATGAACAGGACTCTCGAACAATTGCTTTTGAAGTTGGTTTACAAAATGCGGGCTTAGCCTCAGGCATTGCAGCCAAAATGGGTTACATTGCCACGATGGGATTGGTACCCGGAATTTTTGGTTCGATGCAAAATATTACCGCTTCAATTTTAGCGAATTGGTGGGGTAGAAAAAAATAGGGAGCCCCCCATTCAATACTTAATTATGATGAATTTTTTCCTCGACAAATTTCTTGAAATTCTTAACAAAGTAGGAAGTCGTTATTTTCTGCTTGCAGGCGCGGCATTTTTACTCTGTTATTTTATCCTTCGGAATCGAATTGCAGCACAGAAAATCCAAGTTCGTTTTCCTGCGACGAAAGACTATGTCAGGGAAATTCTTTTCTCTTTTTCTAGCATGTGCATTTTCGCTGGCATCGTGACAGCTGTGGTTTTTAACCCTTCCATTCGTCCCTATACGACGATTTACAAGGACATTGCCACCTACGGATGGACTTATTACTTGCTAGCTTACCCGATCATGTTTGTCCTGCACGATACCTATTTTTATTGGATTCATCGCGTGATGCACCATCCCGTTTTATTCAAATGGTTTCATTTAGTGCATCATAAATCAACGAATCCGTCACCGTGGGCGGCCTATGCTTTTCATCCCTTGGAGGCGATTTTGGAAAATGGAATTATCATTTTGTTTTACTTTACGATACCAATGCATGTCACACATGTGCCGATTTTCTTCTTATTTTCCATTATTTACAACATTTATGGCCATCTAGGATGGGAGTTGTATCCCAAAGGTTTCAGTACAACGCGCGTTGGCCGCTGGGTCAACACAGCGGTGGCGCATAACCAGCATCACAAATATTTTACGGGGAATTATGGCTTGTATCTTTTGTTCTGGGACCGAGTGATGGGTACAATTCGAGAAGATTATGACAAGGCTTTTGCCGATGTCAAATCAAAGTCCTGAAGTCTCACTCAAAATACCCGCATAAGCTTGCAAACCCACCGTCGTTTTTAAGAAGTACGTTTTCAGGTCGATAAGCTTTTCAGCAGCTTCGAGGGCTTTTACTTCCCGACTGTTAATCAAAAACAAGGAAGATTCTCCCAATTCAAATCGGGATTCTTCCGCTTTTACTAGTGATTGATAATTTGCCAGGGCGGCTTCTTGCGTTCGAATCTGCTGCTTAAGGCTTTCAAATTGTTTGTAATAGCTTCGTACTTTAATCGCTACTTGCAAGGATTTTTGGTTTAGATTCAGCTGCTCTTCCTCTAATTTTAATTTCGCTTGTTGGTAAGCTCCTCGACCCTCTGAAAGACGCAATGGCAACTCAAATTTCAATCCATATTTGTAATTGTTTTCCAAAAAGGATGCACCATAAAGCGAAGGGCCACCTTTTGACAAATGGTTATAATTAACATCTAGTTTGGGTAATAGGCTCTGAAATTTCAACTTTTTCTCAATGCCCAAGGCATCCAATTTCAGTCGGTAGGCGTTAATTTCCGGATGATTTTGCGTCGCCTTTTCTACAAGACTTTCGAGGTTAAGATCAAAGTTAACCAACAGTCCTGCCTCGTTATTTTGTGCTGGGATAACCTGTTCGGGAAGGTCCACGGGGTTATTTTCTGCCGACCATAGAAATGCCGAAACCGCGAGGCGCGCATTGTTAAACTCAAGCATTTTGGCATTTAACTGATTTTCAAAACTTTGTTTTTGCGTCAAGGCTTCTAAGGTATCGATGGCCGGTCGGTCACCCAGCTCCACACTTTTTTTCACGAAGGCGAGTCGGTCAGTTGCCTTCTTATAATTCGTTTCTATAACCGTTAGGGCCTGATGGCTTCGCTGCCAAGAAAAATAGCTTTCCATGGCCTCAAGTAATAAGGCATTTAACTCCTTGCGCTGGTCCTGAATGGCCATTTTCTGCATGATTTTAGCTTGTTGGAGTGCGGCTCTTCGCTTATCCATCACTAGGTTTTTCGCCAAAGGAATTTGAATACCCAGGTAGCTTGTCTGACCCATGGTTTGGCTTGGGTCTAAGCGTGTACCTTGAATGTTTTCGATTCCAGCATTCAATTCGATGCCATACCAGGTTGGGATGGAAAGCGCAGGAGCATGATAATCAATGTAATTTTTCCCGTCAAGTGTCTTTTGGGTGCTGTAATGCTGGATAACAGGGTCAAAAGCTCCGCGTGAAATCAGCAATTGCGCATCGGATTTTTTAATCTCGATGGCCGTTTGCTTCACAATCGGGTGGTAGTTCTGTACAATTTGCCAAAACTCGGATGAGCTCAAGGTTTTTTGTTGGCCAAAACTTGCCGTACACACAAATAATAAGAACAGGACTTTATTTTTCATTCTTTTTATCCTTTTTCGCTGTGTAATAATCCGCCGGGAAGCCATTAATATTTCGCCATAATTCATACCAAAGCGGAACGTCATTTAACAAGGCAATTCCTTGGGCACCAGCTCCAATGCGAAGTCTTTTAGGCCATTTTTTAATGCTAGGGTCTTCAACAACAATGACCCGAAATAGTCCTGCATCATTAATCGTATTTTCCACCGTTAATACTTTCCCGGCAAAGGTTCCGTATGACTGCTCAGGCCAACCGCCTGCGAAGATGATCGCTGGATAACCATCAAATATTAGTCGGACTGCTTGTCCCGATGCAACGAGCGGCAGGTCAACCGGGCGCACAAAAATCTCCACAGCTACATGATTATTGTCTGGAACGATAGTCAACAAATCTTCACCTTCTTTAAGGATTTCTCCGATACCCGATTTTTGAGCCTGGATGATTTGACCCGCTTGCGGCGCAATGATGTAGTACATCCCATTACGAATCGTGTAATTTGTGACTTGGTTTTCAAGTTTCGCAACATCACCACGGTTGCTTTCCACTTGGCCTAAACTTTGAAAACGATCGCTTTCCGCTTTATTGATTTTTTCGCTGTATTCTTGGTCTACGCCTTTTAGCTCAATCTGCGTATTCGCGATTTCTTGTTGGGTTTGATTGACTTTATTTTCAGCAACGGTTTTTTTCGCCAATGCGTTCTGCATGGATACGTTTCGTTGTTGGAATTGCGTTTGTGATATAAGCCCTTCTCGGAACATTTTTTGATTCCGTTCGAATTGGTCTTTGGCTAAATTGTAGTCGTTTTGGCTTGCGACTAATTCGGCGTTTTCACCCACTAATTTTTGTTGGAGCTGCTTGACTTTGTTACGCAATTGCTCTTGCTTATAGGTTTTCGCGTTACGCAAATTATCCATTTGTGCGTCAGTGGCGGTTACTTTTTGTTCATAGTAACGCATGGATTCCTTTTTCGCTTGGAGTTGCTCCTGCGTGCGGGCAATTAAATTCGGGTCGAGGTACTCGCCTTTGATTTCCGTGATTTTCGCCAGCGTGTCACCCGCCTGCACGGTGTCCCCTTCTTTCACCCACCATTGGCTAATTTTACCCGCAATGGGGCTGTAGATTTTTTGCGGTTTTTGCTCTTGGTAGAGACTCGTGACATGACCTTTGCTTCGGATATTCTGCGTCCAAGGCAAGAAAATTAGTCCCAAGGAAATGAGCAACAAAGCAATCAGCCAAGGTTTAATTGCCGTGCTTTTGCCTTCTTGGTATATGTGGTCAAATGCATTAAATTTTTCCATGGCGCATGTTAATTTGTTGGTCTGTCAATTTGTTAAAACCGGGGTCGTTCGATACGACAATGACACTCGTATCTGCGGGCTGATTGATTAGGTATTTTTTGATTTTTTCTGCGGTATCGGTAGCTAGCCCTTCCCAAGGTTCTTCAAGTAATAGGAGTTTTTTGTCTCCGCAAAGCGCACGAAGAATCAGGATTTTACGAATGATGGTTTGGGGCGTTTTCTTTCCAATCGGTTCGATGATCGTGTCAAAACCTTCGGGAAAATGGTGTAGTAAATCATCAAAGCCAAGCTCCTGTGCTTTTTGAAGGATAAATGCCGGGGAGATTTCTTTTTGGCCTAAACTAATATTTTCCCAAAGGCTTCCTCCAAATATCTCTTGCCCATGCAAAAGCACGCCGGTATGTTTGCGAAGGCTTTGTAGGTTATAGTTTTGAATTGGGAAATGATTAATTTGGAAACTGCCTAGAAAGTCTTGGTAATTGCCGGTCAACATACGTAGCAATATCGATTTTCCAGATCCTTCCGGGCCCGAAATACTTACTTTTTGGCCCGGCTTGATGCGTAAAGAAATCGAATCAAGAACCTTTTTGTCAGCATCAAATGAAAAGCTAAAACCGGTCATCTGGATGTCTAAACCTTTTTGAATGTCTAATTCAAGTTTACCTGAATGTTCTGTTGGGCTCTCGGTAACACTTGCAATCTTTTCTAGCCCCGTGATGACATCGTAGGCGCTGTCTAGGCTGGTGATTAACTTTTCCACGGCCCCGATAACCATTAAAATGACAATTTCAGCAGCAATAAATTCGCCGATATTTAATTGTTGTTGGACTAATAAATAGGTTCCCAACGTGAGCATTAAAATCGTCAAACTCACTTTAAAGAAGATGAGCGATTTGTACTGGAACAACAATACTTCGAAATGTTGCGTGCGTGCTTGCAGGTATCCACGCGTATGGGAATTCGTTTTTTCGAAGTTTAAATTAGATCCCTGGCTGAATTTGAAAGATTTGAGCGTGCGTGCCATTTCATTGAAAAAGCCCACAACTTCATATTTGAAATTCGATTCTTCGATGCTCGTGCTAATCCCTTTTTTGCTTGTATAACTTAAGATGAGCACCAATAAGATGAACAAAATCACGCCTAAAAGGATGAACAAAGGATGATATAATGCCAGTAGTAAAATACCAAAAAGAATTTGTACACTCGCGATGGGAATGTCGAGCAACAATTTGGCAAAACCTTTCTGAATAGTAACGGTATCAAAAAAACGGTTCACTTTCTCTGGTATGAAATAATGATCCATTTGCTTTAAATCTAATCGGGGAATCGTATCCGCAAAGGCATAGGCGTAGTTGGCAAATATCCGTTGCTGTATCGTTTCAATAATTTTCATTTGATTGATTTGCAGGAGGCCTACCAAAAACACGCCTAAAACAACCAAGAAAATAAGGACATATATAGAACTAACCATTGTGGCACCCATGACTAATCCGATGATTGTTTGCACGCCTAAGGGAAGGCTTAAGTTGATCAAACCACTGAGCATGGAGAAGAGGTAAATGGATGTAACCTCCTTTTTATGCAGATTTACCAATGAAGCGATGCGCGATAATGGATTGGAATGTGTCATGTTGTAACGATTGTGGCACAAAACTAAATATACTTTTTTAAATAATAGTAATACTATTGTAAATAAAACTAAAATATATTTTGTGGTAGTATTATTATCGTCTATTTTTGTCGGGTTAAATGTATATAACCATGGATTATTCGTTAAGTTTTAAGGTCAATGAGCATATTTATCTTCGTGATCCGGAAGGAACGGAGTTAGGGAAGCAGATTGTCAAACATGCGATTGAATTAATCCATGAGGTCGGCTTTGAGCATTTTACGT
>JAHEAY010000067.1 GCA_024642485.1 Cytophagaceae bacterium | reverse complement strand
CGTGAGCGGTTATTCGCATAAGCTCCTGCTCCACGCATCCCCACCATTTCTAAATCGATAGTTCTTTTAGCCAAATTTGTATCACGCACTTTGACTTTTACGGCATCGCCAAAAGTAAATACGCGACCGTTCGATTTCCCTACAATCCGGTAATTGTCCTTATCTAAATCGTAGAAGTCGTCATTTAAATCCACCATGCGAACTAAACCTTCGCAAGATGTATCGCCGATTTCCACAAACAAACCAAATTCTGTGACGCCTGTAATGATACCATCAAAAATTTGAGGTTCATGCAAACTCATGTATTCCACTTGCTTGTATTTAATCGACGCACGTTCCGCATCAGCTGCTAATTTCTCACGATCCGACGAATGCTTACATTGAATTTCCAAGGGTGCGCGCTCCGGAGAAGCACCTCCATCTAAATAATGTTGGAGCAAACGATGTGTCATCACATCCGGGTACCGACGAATCGGACTCGTAAAGTGTGAATAGAATGGAAATGCCAAACCAAAGTGGCCGATCGCATCTGTGCTGTAACGTGCTTTGGACATGGTTCGCACCGCTAAACTCTGCAAGACATGCTCCTCGCCTTTGCCTTCGATGGATTCCATCAAAGCATTGAATGATTTACTTACCTGCTTAGGTTCTGTGGTCACTTGATATCCGAATTTCTTCGCGAACGTCGAGAATACCCGTAATTTCTCTGGATCCGGAGCCTCATGCACCCGGTAAACCATCGTATTACGCGGATCCGTTTTCTTTAAATCATGCACATAAGTCGCCACACGCTTATTGGCCAATAACATAAATTCCTCGATCAATTTATGCGCATCTTTACGTACGCGCGGATGTACCGCTATCGGCTTGCCATCAGCATCCAATTCAAAACGAACTTCTGCCGTCTCAAAATTCACGGAGCCATGTGCAAAACGTGCATCACGTAATTTGTGTGCTAATTGATTCAAAGCCTTGATAATAGGTTCGTATGAATCCGTTACCTCACCCGTGTTTTCGATTAATTCTTGCGCTTGTTCGTAGGCAAAGCGACGATCGGAATGGATCACCGTTCTTCCAAACCATTCTTTGAGAATGACCCCATTCGGGTCAAATTCAAATACGGCTGAAAACGTTAATTTGTCTTCATTAGGGCGTAATGAACAAAGCCCATTGGATAATTTTTCGGGCAACATGGGTACCACGCGGTCAACCAAATAAACGGACGTTGCGCGTTTGTAAGCCTCTTGATCCAATAAACTACCCGGTTTTACATAATGGGAAACATCGGCGATATGAACACCTATCTCCACGTTGCCATTTTTCAAGACTTCATAGCTTAATGCATCGTCAAAATCTTTGGCATCAATGGGGTCAATTGTGAAACTCAAAACCTTCCGCATGTCGCGGCGTTTTTTGATTTCTTCCTTAGGTATTGTGGTATTGATGGATTCTGCCATGTATTCTACATCAGCAGGAAACTCATAAGGCAAGCCAAATTCCGCTAAAATCGAGTGCATTTCTGTCTCGTTTTCGCCTGCTTTACCTAATACTTTAATCACCCGACCTTCTGCTTTTTTGCCTGGGCTACCCCAACGGGTAACTTCGACAATCACTTTGTCTAGATGATTAGCGCCCATTACTTCTGTGCGCGGCACGTAGATATCTTCGTAGATTTTCTTGGAATCCGGGATCAAAAATGCATAATGTGGTGTCACCTGAATTACGCCAACTACATCCGTTGATCCGCGTTCTAAAATCTCAATGACTTCTCCCTCAGGGCGGTCGTTCTTCTTTTTTTCTGAAGGTTTACGTGCTTGTACACGTACTCGGTCACCATCTTTGGCATTATTTAAGTCGGCAGTTGCCACCCAAATATCCTTTCCTTCTCCCTCTACCACGACAAACGCAAAACGCGAATTGACGTGGTCTACGCGACCTTCCACAACGAATGATTCGTTGTCAAAGCGAAAATTGCCATCTTCTTGGCGGATTAATCGGCCATCCGAAGCCAAGCGATTTAATACATCGCCGTAAATTTCTTTTGTCTTGCGATCGCGAATCGCGAACGCTTTATGAATCTGATTTAACGAGTATGAACGGTAGTCGTTCAATTCGAAAAAGTCCAATACTTCTTGTTGGAGTCCTTGAAAAAACTTCTCCTCTTTTGGGTTCCTTCCCATAATTATTTTCTATTAGCCTGCAAGGTACATAACCTTCACAGCGTTTCAAATCTTAAAACCTTATTTGTATCTTTAGGGGATGAATCGCTCCCGCATTGCGCTATTGTTATTGGTACTCCTCGTTCTTTCTGGAGTTTATTACGGATACCAATCTTTCCAAACAGGTACTCAAGAAACCGCATCGGCTCCTAGTTTAGTTCCAACACCGGAATTTGGCGCGGATTCGGCTTATGCCTTTATTGCCAAACAAGTAGCTTTCGGGCCTCGTGTACCCAATTCTCCTGCGCAAAAAGCCTGTGGAGCATGGATTGTAGCGAAGATGAAATCCTATGGTTTACAAGTTTCGGAGCAGCCATTTGAGGCGAATCGCTATGATGGAAAAAAATTGCAAGGCCTTAATATCATCGCATCGTTTAACCCTGCCGCGACAAAACGCATATTGATTGCCGCACACTGGGATTCACGTTCGATCGCCGATAAGGATTCTGTTCGCAAAGATGAACCGATTGATGCTGCGAATGATGGTGCATCGGGTGTAGGGGTTATGATTGAATTGGCGCGCGTATTATCAGAGACAAAAGATAAGCCTGCGGTAGGTGTTGATTTCGTGTTTTTTGATTTGGAAGATCATGGGGAACCGCATGACATGGAGGCGGGGAATCCATTAAGTTGGGCCCTAGGCTCACAATATTGGGCGGCACATTTGATGCCGGAAAACTACCGACCTTACTATGGAATTTTATTGGATATGGTGGGTGCCAAAGGTGCGGTTTTCCCGCATGAAGGCACTTCGATGCAATATGCACCGGGTTTAGTTCGCTCGATTTGGTCAACGGCCTCAGATTTAGGATATGGGAGTCAGTTCATTGACGCGGATGCTTTTGGTATATCCGATGACCATACGGCTGTGAATGAAGTTGCCAAAATTCAGATGATAGACATCATCGAATTACGTCCCGTGAATGGCGGATTTGATTTTGGATCCTACCACCACACCCATCAAGATAATTTATCGAACATCGACAAATCCACGTTGAAAACCGTGGGCCAAACACTTTTACAAGTTTTATACCGAGAATAATGGAAGAATTATTGCAAGTACATTTGAATGATACGCACGTAGCTTTGGGTGCGAAAATGGTTCCTTTCGCGGGATATAACATGCCTGTGCTTTACACAAACCTGATCGAAGAGCATAATTGTGTTCGCAATGGAGTGGGTGTTTTTGATGTGAGTCACATGGGAGAATTTTTCTTGAAAGGGGAGAAGGCTTTGGATTTGATTCAATATGTCACTTCCAATGACGCTTCGAAATTAGTGGATGGTAAAGTGCAATATTCTTGTTTGCCAAACGCAACGGGCGGTATTGTAGATGACTTATTGGTTTATAAAATTCGAGATAACGAATATTTATTGGTCGTGAATGCCTCCAACATTGATAAAGATTGGAACTGGATTTCTTCGCACAATACCTTCGGGGTTGAGATGACGAATGCAAGTTCGGAATATTCATTATTTGCCGTTCAAGGTCCTAAGGCAGCGGGTGTTTTACAAACATTGACCGCTGTTGATTTGTCGGCGATGCCCTATTATACCTTCAAAATTGGTTCTATGGCCGGATTTGATGATGTGATCATCTCGAATACGGGTTATACGGGAGCTGGCGGATTTGAAATCTATGTGAAGAATGAAAATGCCTTAGCGATGTGGAATGCCATTTTTGCGGCAGGAGCTTCGGAAGGTATTCAGCCGATCGGTTTGGGTGCGCGGGATACCTTGCGTACGGAAAAGGGCTATTGTTTGTATGGTCATGACATTGATGACACGACCTCCCCGATCGAAGCGGGCTTGGGTTGGATTACTTCTTTCAATAAAGATTTCATCATGAAAGATCACCATGCGGCGATTAAAGCGGCAGGTCCTTCCAAGAAATTAGTAGGGTTTGAGATGATTGATCGTGGGATTCCGCGTCAGCATTATCCGATTTTAAATGCTGCGGGTGAAGTGATTGGAGAAGTTACCTCAGGCACACAATCGCCTACGCTTTCGAAGGGAATCGGAATGGGTTATGTGTCCACAGCACACCAGGGTTCAGAAATTTTTATATCCATTCGCGAGAAGGCTTTGAAGGCTGAAATCGTTAAAATGCCATTTGTATAATATGCAGAAAATCGATGTCTGTTTGTCGCCAGATTTAATTCACCTCTATGATTTAGCGCGGAAAGCGGTCGTTGTTGTCGATGTTTTTCGAGCGACCTCATGTATGGTTACAGCTTTCGCGCATGGCGCTGTCGAAATTATTCCTGTAGAAGATGTGGATGTTTGTGCTTCGCATCGGGAGCAAGGCTATTTGATTTCTGCGGAACGCAATGGTGTGACTCCGTCGGGATTTGATTTTGATAATTCCCCTTTTTCCTATCAGGTGGATCGCGTAAAAGGTGCGAAAATCTGTGTGACGACGACGAATGGAACTGTTGCTTTGCGTCGTTCCGTGCAGGCTGCTCAAGTGTATGTGGGGGCATTTTTGAATATTTCTTCTGTTGTTCGGGCTTTGAAAGCTTGGTCTGGGGATGCCATCGTCGTTTGCGCAGGCTGGAAAGGAAAGCCGAATTTAGAGGATACCTTGTTTGCAGGGGCGCTCATTGATGAGCTTGCGGGTCAATACAGTGTTGCAGACGATGCGGCATTGATGGCTTGGAAGCAATATAATCTTGCATCCAGCGACTTAATTACGGCCGTGAAGCATTCTTCTCACGTGAATCGTTTATTGGGATTGGGCATTGAAAAAGATATTACGTTTTGTTTGGAGCGGGATCGTTATGATGTGTTACCGCACTTACAAGGCGATAAATTAGTATTATGAAATTATACAGCACACAACACGAAAGTGCCGATGTAGATTTGCAGGAAGCGATTTTTAGAGGCTTGCCGCCGGATAACGGTTTGTACATGCCTTATGAAATTCCCGCGATGCCGGCTTCTTTTTTTGAATCCATCCACACGCTTTCTTTGCCGCAAATTGCCAAAGCCGTTTGCAAGAATTTGTTGGGGGCCGACTTAACAGATGCTGAAATTGACGGAATCATCGACTCGTCGATGACTTTTGAGGCGCCGGTGGTTCCCTTGGAAGAAAATGTAGGTGTACTGGAGTTGTTTCATGGTCCTTCCATGGCATTTAAGGATTTTGGTGCGCGCTTTATGGCGGCGATTATGTCGCATTATTTAGTGAAGGCCAAACGTGAGATACGCATTTTAGTCGCTACTTCAGGTGATACGGGCGGTGCGGTTGCGCAAGGATTTTACAATACCCCAGGGATTTCGGTTACTATTTTGTATCCAACAGGCAAGGTTTCCGATATTCAAGAGAAGCAGTTGACGACCTTAGGTGGTAATGTCACGGCTTTAGAGATTGATGGAACGTTTGATGATTGCCAGCGATTAGTGAAGCAGGCGTTTTTGGATGCAGATTTGCGTTCAGCGTTTAATCTAGCATCTGCGAATTCCATTAATATTGCTCGTTTGATCCCACAGTCCTTTTATTATTTCGCGGCCTATGCGGCATTGCGTAAGCAAGGTGTTACGAAGCCTGTGGTTTTCAGTGTACCGTCGGGTAATTTCGGAAACTTGAGCGCAGGATTAATGGCTTATCAAATGGGCTTACCCGTTCATGCATTTGTAGCGGCATGTAATGCGAATCATCCGGTGCCAGATTATTTGGCAACAGGAAAATATGAACCAAAACCATCGGTCGAAACGATCTCAAATGCGATGGATGTAGGTGCTCCTTCCAATTTTATTCGGATGCGTTTATTGGCAGGCGAGGAAATTGACCAAGTACGTAAAATCGTCAAGGGCTACGATACCACCGACGAAAAGACTAAGGAAATCATGCTGGATGTATACCAACGAACCGGCTATGTAATGTGTCCACATACGGCCGTTGCTTATGATGGTTTGTTGCAATATGCTGCGGAATACCCAGGTGATTATTATGGTGTATTATTGTCTACGGCGCATTATGCGAAATTCTTACCTACCGTTGAGTCAACGCTAGGAACGCGCGTAGAGGTTCCCGAGCGTTTGGCAGAGCTTTTAGACAAACAAAAAAAGTCGATCCCCATGGGCACCGACTTTGATAGCTTTAAGCAATACTTGCTTGGATAAAAAAAGGCCATCCGTCAACTGAAGGATGGCCTTTTTCATTATTAAAGTGCCTTGAATTTATCTTTATCAAGGTAAGCTTGAATTAATATCAAAACAACAACTGGAATTCCTACGCCCATTGTTCCGGCGATGTAGATATCAAATAATAAGATATTCACGGCAATCGGAGCAAGGATTAAAAGCGCTTTTGCGCGTTGCGCTGGGAGTAAGATTAATGCACCCCCAATGATTTCTAAAACTTTAATGACGGCTAAGTAGCCTGTTCCTCCAAATAGTTTCATGAATTCTGGAGCTCTTCCTGGCATGGGTTGGTCAGCGCCAACGTGTAAGAAGAAAGTGATTCCTCCCGCTAGGAAAAGTAGCCCTAATAATACGGCAGGTACGTGTTTAAGTAGTTTCATGTGTGTAAGTTTTTGGTTTAATTTTTTCGAAGTAAGGATAATCTTATTAGAATTCCAACATATTTCAGGGATCTTCGGAAGTGATTTATTTTATTCCGAGGTCATTTAAACCTACGAGAAACCGCTATTAGTGATTTTATGGAAGGTTTTTATTCGGCCGAATTGAAAGCAATTTGCGATGAAGAAGGTCCTTGCTCTAGGCCTCTCTTTTCAAATAGTCATTCCGCGATAAATACTTTTCGATAATGACATAAAGCAAGATAAATAGGTAGCGGCTACCCATTTCTTTGATCTTTAAGTTTGACTCGCCCGCTTTCCGATTTCGCCAAGAATTGGGAAGAACACCATAAGAATAACCGCGAATGATGGCTTTTAATGGTAACTCGATGGTTAAATTAAAATGGGCTGAAAGGAACGGTTTCAATCCTAGAATCGTAGATTTTTTATATAGCTTAAACGCATTCGTTGAATCATTGTAGGACATGCCCAACAGGAAGCGAATTAAGGTATTAGCAAATCGATTAATTAAATATTTGTGCTTCGGATAGTCATAGGTTGCTCCTCCACGAATGAAGCGGGAACCAAATACGCAATCTAAATTTTCTGCGACCATTTTCCGATAGAATGCAACAAGGTCTGCTGGGTCGTCTGATAAATCAGACATCATAATCGCAACACAATCCCCTTGAAAACGTTCTAATCCGTAACGAATGGCATAACCAAAACCATTTGGTCCAAGGTTCGTGTGCACAACTAAGCTTGGGATTGTCTCCTGAATCGTTGTCAGTAAGCCAAGTGTATTATCCTTTGAATTATCATTGACAACGACGATTTCATGGTCAATTTGTTCTTCCTGCAATTTGGCATAAAGTGTGCGTAAAGTTTCTTCGATGGAACCTTCTTCATTATACGCTGGGAGAACGATGCTTAATTTCATTAGGCTAAAATGGCTTTTAATGAGGCTTCATCTGCGATAAACCACTCATGAACTTCTTGAAGTAGGGTAGGAACGCTGATTTCAGGTTTCCAGCCGCTAAACTCAGTGATTTTGCTGTTATCTGTAATGTAAATAGGTAAGTCGCCAGGTCTGTTTTCTAGCGATGAGCCCATTTCAATCGTATTTCCGGTGATTTGGGTACATAAATCAGTCAACTCAGCTAAGGAAACGGTGTTTTCAAGACCTCCGCCAACGTTGAAAATTTGACCTTTTTGTAGCCCCAAATTCGCAATTTGCCATTGAACCAACCGGAATAAATCGCGAACATGTAACACATCGCGGGCTTGTTGGCCTAAGCCACCATAGCCAATGTATCCCAAACGGCCTTTCCAGAAATGTTTGGCCATCCAAAGTACAATAACGCCTTGGTCAATTTTTCCCATTTGGTAGGGTCCACTTAATACGCCACAACGATTAATCACAGCTGGTAGTCCAAAATTATGCGCGAATTCTTGAATGAAATATTCAGAAGCTAATTTGGTCGCTCCGTATAAGGAACGTAAACCTTCTAAGGGGTAATTTTCGGCTACGCCTTGCTCCGACAAGCCTTTCAGTGCTTGGTCGTTTGATAGATTAAAGCGCTTGGGAGAAGCAACTAAATTGGCTTCGGCAAGCGTGTCGTAAGGGTAAACGCGCGAAGTAGATAGGAAAATGATGGCAGCTTGATGCTTTTTGGCAAAATAGAGTGTGTTAATTGTACCGTTTAAGTTGGTGTCAATTAAGTTTTCTAATTCTCCTGGTACTTTTCCCGCTAAAACAGAAGGTTCTGCAGCTGCATCAATTACGATGTCAACGGCAGGAATACGATCGAAATCCGTTTTTACTCGAACATCGCCATGCACAAATTGCCCACCGGCTGCGAGTACTTTTTGCAAGTTGACTTCTGAGCCTCTGCGCGATAAATTATCTAAGCAATAGACTTCAGAATCCGTATAATATTGTTTGAATAAAACGGCAAGGTTTGAACCTACGAAGCCGCAACCTCCTGTAATTAATATTTTCATGCTTCCATGTAACGGTTGTAGATGTCAACAAAAACATCTTCCAATGATTTCGTAATGTCCCAATTTGGGTAATGCGCTTTCATTTTGCGCAAATCACTGTAATAGCAAATGTGATCACCGATACGGTTTTGGTCCACATATTTATATTTCATGGGCTTGCCAGAAATTTTTGCGATCAAATCAAATGCTTCTAAGATCGAAACTGAATTGTCTTTTCCTCCACCGATGTTGTACACCTCTGCTACGCGTGGCGCTTGGATGAATTCCTCGATGAAACGGGCTACATCGTATGAGTGAATGTTATCACGAACTTGCTTGCCTTTATATCCAAAAACGCTGTATTCGCGTTCTTCAATATTACATTTAATCAAATAGCTCAAGAAGCCGTGTAACTCAACACCCGCGTGATTGGGTCCTGTTAGGCAACCTCCACGCAAACAAGCGGTAGGCATATTGAAATAACGACCGTATTCTTGCACAGAAATATCCGCGGAAACCTTGGATGCGCCAAACAAGGAGTGCTTCGATTGGTCAATGCTGAAATGCTCAGCAATTCCATGCTCATAAGCCGAATCATCATAATCATAACGCGTTTCTAACTCCTTCATTTTGATGTTGTTAGGCGCGTCGCCGTAAACTTTGTTTGTCGATAAATGTACGAAAGGCACCTCTGTCGAATAGCGACGAAGGGATTCTAATAGGTTGAATGTACCTACGGCGTTTGTATCAAAATCCTCAAACGGAATCGATGCAGCACGGTCATGGCTCGGTTGAGCTGCCGTATGAACAATCGCATCCGGTTTGATTTGTGGAATGATGTCTAAAATGGCTTGGCGATCACGAATGTCAATGTTCGTGTACAATTTGTATTGACTGCCATATTTTGCCAATCGGTCTTTGTTGGAAGAATTATCTCCTTGTAGTCCAAAGAATATAGCACGCTGATTATTGTCAATCCCGTGTACTTCCCATCCTTTTTCTAAGAAATATTCACTTACTTCTGAGCCAATAAGACCCATCGAACCTGTTACGATTAATTTTTTAGACATTTCAAATTTATTTAAAAGACAAAGGTAACAAAAATGTCAATTTTTACCATTTATTGTGCCATATCTAATATGCGCAATTGCAGTTTTCGGTCACCTCGGAATTCATTAATATCCAAATGATAAACGATTTTGACCGGTATTTGTTTTTCATAGGCATCTACTAATCCCTCATAATAATCTCCTCGAATTCCAAATCCAACGGCTTCCCAAGCTTGTCCTCCAGGTTGATCGGAAATGACAATTTTCAAATGCTCCTCTTTCATGATTAAGGGTGCACGGCAAAGGTAAACTTGGCTACTTAGGAAATTAGGGAGCATGTTGGCAGGACCATATGGAGAAAGTCGGCACAGTAGATTATCATAAAATGGAAGACTCAAAGCTTGCAAAGGAATTTCCATGTCGACCGTTAAATCTGCTTTTTGTTCGCCTTCAGGGGTTCCTGCTTTTACTAAGCTCTCGAATCGTTCAATGAATGCAGGTAATGCTTCTTTCGTCAAGTGTAATCCCGCGGCATGGGTATGGCCTCCAAATTGTGTCAACAAATCCGCACATTGTTCGAGTGCATGATGTATGTCAAATCCTTTAACGGATCGCGCTGATCCGACGACTTGACCATGTGATTCGGTTAGTATGATTGTAGGTCGGTAATAGTATTCCTGAATTTTACTGGCTACAATTCCTACGACTCCTTTGTGCCATCCCGACTGAAAAAGCACGGTACTATTCGCGTTTTGTAGAAAATCATTTCCTTCAAATAATTGTAAGGCTTGTTGGACGATTTCTTTTTCCACCACCCGTCTGTCCAAATTTTGTTGGATGACCGCTTCAGCCATCATACCCGCTTCGGTTTGGTCCGATGCTAATAGCAATTTAACCGCACCATGCGCGTGGTCCATGCGTCCGGCTGCATTGATGATGGGGGAGATGGAAAAAACGATATCTGATATTTGAATCGGTGCCTTTTTGTTAGCTTTTTGCAATAAATAGCCCAAGCCGGGACTTGGGTTCGTGCCTAATTTTTGTAATCCAAAGTAGGCAAGTACCCGATTTTCATCAATAATTGGAACCATATCGGCCGCAATGGATGCTGCTAATAAATCGATACGATCCATCAAGGGGTCCATGTCCAAATCATTTTCCTGGATGAAGCCTTGTAATAATTTGAAGCCAACGCCACAGCCGGTAAGCTCTTTGAATGGGTAGGCGCAATCTTTGCGTTTGGGGTCAAGAACTGCGAAAGCATCTGGCAAGGTCGCTTCTGGAAGGTGGTGATCGCAAACGATGAAGTCGATTCCGTTTTTGTTGCACCACTGCACGCGTTCGTGGGCTTTGATGCCGCAGTCTAATGAAATAATCAGGGTATAACCATTGTCGGCGGCATATTGAACGCCGGCTTGAGAAACTCCATATCCTTCCGCATAGCGATCAGGGATGTAATAGTCACAGTCGGCACCTAATTCTTGAGTTAAATAGCTGTAAACCAAAGCAACCGACGTGGTTCCGTCCACATCGTAATCACCATAAATCAAGATTTTTTCCCCAAATTCTAGGGCTTGGTTCAGTCGGGCTACCGCCTTATCCATATCCTTCATTAGGAATGGATCATATAATTGTTCCCATGTGGGAACCATAAATGTTTTGGCAGCCGCAAGCGTATTGAGGTTACGTGATACAAGCAGGCGTAAAAAGTACGGATTGATGTTGGCTTGGAATTCATCTCCTAGCGATTTTACGGCTTGGGGATTCGGTTCAGGGACATAGATCCAGTTCTTCTTTGCTTGCAACATGTTGGTTTTTTTATTGGCAATTTGCATTTGCTATGGTGCTTATGCAAGGCTTAGGAAATATTATCAGGAAACTTTTAGGGCAAAATCGAAAATTGGGCAGCGTCACTCTACTCAATGCTGAATTCCTTCACGCTTCACTACCTTATAAAAAGTTAATAACACGACGTATACGTCGAAAATGAGTGATTTTTTACCAAGATACTCATAATCTAGTTGCACCTTTTTTTCTAAAGGAATCTCATCCCGACCGTTCACTTGGGCCCATCCGGTGAGGCCGGGTTTCAGTCGGTGAATTTCTTTA
>JAHEAY010000062.1 GCA_024642485.1 Cytophagaceae bacterium | reverse complement strand
AGCATGCGCGGTTCGAAAGGCCGTGGATGAAGGTGAAATCGCGACGAGTCGCTATTTAAGTTATTTGAGTATTTTCGACAATGAAGACAACAGACGCTAAGTTATGGGGGATTGATTTGGGTGGCACTAAGATCGAGTGTGCTGTCTTGAATGCTTCGAATCCAGCTGAGGTCTTGATCCGTGAACGTATCGATACTGAAGCGAGTGAGGGATATGAGCATATCTTAAGTCAAGTCAAATTATTGGTAGATCGTGTTTCTTCCCATTTAGGGCATGGTCCCACGCAGATAGGTTTTGCTACGCCGGGTGTTCTGAATCCGCGTACGCAAACAATGAAAAACTGCAACACCGTATGCATGAATGGGAAACCCATGGCTGCGGATTTAGCTGCTATTTTGCAATGTGAGGTGAAGCTTGCGAATGATGCGAATTGTTTTGCTCTTGCGGAAACCTTGCTAGGTGCGGTTCAGGAAGTTAATCCGAATGCCGAAATTGTTTTTGGAATCATCATGGGAACAGGTGTAGGAGGGGGATTGGTTGCCCATGGAAAAGTTATTAATGGCCTACATGGCATCGGTGGCGAATGGGGACATAATATTTTAGATGAAGAAGGACCTGCTTGCTATTGTGGGAAGTCGGGCTGCGTAGAACATGTCATCTCAGGCCCAGCACTCGAAGCGTTTTATGCGCATCTTTCGGGTTCAGCCAAACGTATGCCCGAGATTATTCGTCTTTATGAAGCAAAATCCGATTCGGCTGCTACGGCTACGGTCGAACGCATGTTGGAGAATTTCGGTCGGGCGGTATCTACTTTAATCAATGTGATCGATCCCGACGTGATTGTCATCGGTGGGGGACTAGGCAATATTGATTTGTTATATACAGAAGGTTATGACCGTATCCGTAAATACATTTTCAATTCAGGCGAGGTATTAACGCCAATTGTAAAGCCAAAATTGGGCGATAGCGCGGGTGTTTTTGGCGCCGCAATGCTATTTGCTTAGACCTTTAAGAACCACTTTTTGCGGTAAAAAACATAGCATATAACCCAGCAAACGAGAACAAAGCTGATGGCAAAGGCAAGTGATCCGTTGTATTTTCCCAATACCGGTTCGAAAATATGCCAATATAGCCACGATCCTAAGTCGGTAACACCATTCCCTTCCGGCATGTTAATTTTGCCCATTTGAATAGCTAAAACTTCCGAAATGGCATAGGCTAAAATCGAATTTGTCCCCAAAACCAAGAAGAATTTATTAGCAAAATGGCGTTCTTTTGTTTCGACCCACCAACTTAACAATCCAATTAAAATAAAGTCAATCCCTGCACAGAGCAATACAAATGAACTTGTCCAAAGTTTTTTGTTGATTGGGAATGCTTTATCCCAAATTAATGCGATGGCTATCAATGCGATTCCATAAACCAATAAATTCGCTAAGGGAGACTTATTAATCGCACGTTGTTTTTCAAGAAATACACTGGCTTGATAGCCCAAAAGACAGGTGGAAATAGCAGGTAAGGTGCTTAATAATCCTTCGGGATCAAAGGGAATACCATTGCCATGATATAAGTGGTTTGGCCCGAATAAAAATAAATCTAATTTCAATACCGCGTTCGTGCTTAATTCATAGGGGGCATTCGTGTCGCCAAAAAATGCCATGATGCCCCAATAAGCTAGCAAAATCAAGACATTAATACGTGTTAACCAATTCGAAGGAACATTTAATGTAATAAATGAAACGGCGCAATAGGAGAGGGCGATGCGTGGTAATACATTCAGAAAACGCATTTTTTCAAATGAGAAATCCGTGAATGGGAAATAGAAAATCACGTAATTGATTAAAAAAAGCATCAAGGTACGTTTAATGATTTTCGATCGAACGCGAGGGGTAAGAGAATAGTTAAATGACTTGAATGAGAAGCGCATGGCAACCCCAACCATGAATAAGAAAGTAGGGAATACGAGATCTGTTGGCGTGAAACCATGCCATTTGGCATGCATTAATGGGCTGTATGTAAAGTTGCCGTTTCCTGAATTATTAACGAGAATCATCCCCGCTAATGTGATACCGCGTAGGATGTCTAAAGACAAAAATCGTGTTTTCATTATTAAAGGTTTAGCAGAACAGGTATGGTTTGGCTACCTGAATCGGATGTAAATCTAAAATAATATTTTCCAGAAATGAAAGGAGGTAAAGAAATTTCTGAAATAGGCGTGATGTTTGTAAAGCTTTGTATTACAGCTCCTTGTGAAGAAATGATCTCTAGGCTAAGTGATTTCGATTGGTGTTCAATATGGATTGCCTGACCTGCGGCAACTGGGTTAGGGAAGATGCGTATCGATTGATTAATCACGGGTTCTACGCCTAAGATTGGGTTAATGATTTGACTTGCTCGGTCAAAATGTGGGGTTCCATAACCTAAAAAATTGTCCGGTTTTAGTGCCAAAGTGCCCGATTTTCGAAGCGCCTGCATGATTTCCCAAGCATTTATTGTTGGATGTGCTTGAACTAAACCAGCTGCTAAGCCTGCGACTAAGGGTGCCGAGAAAGAAGTTCCACTGAATGCATTGATGGTTCCATTGGGTAAGCTGCCAATCGTTGCAAGGCCCATCGCAGCAATGTCAGGCTTGATCCGATTATCAAAGCTAGGGCCAATGGAACTAAAAGAAGCGCGAAGTCCCGTTCGGTCTACGGCCGCAACACTTAAAATAGAATCTGCATCTGCCGGAGATGAAATGTATTTCCAGTTCGAAGAACCCTCATTTCCTGCCGATATGGTACAAATGATTCCCCGTTGGCTTGCCCAAGTGGCCGCTTTTGAGCTCAGCGCTGTTTTTCCATCCATATCCCGGTAAGTATGGTCGTACTTAGGGTTATCAAAAGTGGTATACCCTAAAGAGGAACTTAATACGTCTGTTCCAAGGCTATCAGCCCATTCGGCGCCTCGAAGCCAATTGGCCTCTTCAATTAATAATTCATGATCACTTTCTTCGGTTTGCGCCAAAGCAAAATTGGCCATATAGGCCGTACCATAAAGTTTTCCATTCGCTTGCCCGCCAATGGTACTTAAGACTTCTGTTCCATGTGAGCCCCCATTGTACACATTTTTTTCGGTTGGGTCAGTTGCCAGGGTGGCCAAAACTCTTTTTTCAATAAATAAGGGTGCTAAAACGGGCGATAAGTTGGCATCTAGGAAGCCATCGTCCAACAAGGTTATCAAGGTATTCTCACCATGGAAGCCTTTTTGGTGCATGATATCGACACCAATTTGTGTCAATTGGGCAAATGATACACCATAATCCGAAGGAGACTCATTAGCAAGTTTACGAAAAGCTGCATTGACTTGGATTCCCCCGACAGAGTCTAAAGCCATGTTTTTGTAATAGCCTTTAACAGATGGGATTTCTAGAATTTTTTTAAGTGTTGGTGGATCTGTTTTAATCACCGCACCATTGATCCATTTTAAGGGATAGAGAACTGTAGCACCTTGGGTGATTACCTGATTGATGTAATTGGTACTTACAGGTAAATCTTGTTCTGTGAGTTTAATTTGCATTTTAGCGCGTCTATTTAGCGCTCGGGTACTTAAAAAGGCTTGTGGTTGATTCAGCGTATAGCTGTTCGCTTGTTTGTCTTTGAATAAAATGAGGTACCTATATTTGGGGGTCGTTGTTCCTTGCGCTATTGCGCTCTGTATGAAAGCTAGTAAAACGACTAAATGTAAGAATTTGATAGGTAGAACACATTTTGATTCGGTGAATTTACTTATATTTAGATATATTTGGAACAAATTCACAGATTTATTCGTTCGAAATAATGTTTTAAGCTGAAATTGGATGCGCACATTTTTGAATCGTAGTTTCTTGCTTGTATTTGTGGCATGGTTTTTAGCGGCCAATGTGGGTTTTTCATGGACCCAATCCACTTGCTTGTTTACAGGAATTCAAAAGGCCACTTGGAGTATTCAAAAATCAACGGGCCATCCGAAAGAAACACAAATTAAGCGCTCGACTTGTTTTCATTTTAAGCATTTTCAGGTTAAGCAACATGCGGTCTTTATAGTCAAAAAACAAGCTTTATCTGTTGATTTAGACTCTTTTGATAATTCTTTGCTTGCTCAATTCAAGCCTGTTTTTGGAGTGGTTCATGCCGTCCAAAGTTATACAGCTAACGTACCTAACGCACAATCGCTTCGGCGTGCCTTATTGCAAGTATATCTGATTTAGGAGAATTAAATGGTTTCATTTGGTTCACTAAAACAGCTTATCTCATGTATTCAAAATATGTATTGATTTTTTGCCTGCTTTGTTCGCAGGCGATGGCTCAAGAAATCACCGGTCGGGTGATGAGCCTTGATGATTCCGGAAAAATGGAGGATCTTCCTGGTGCTTCTGTCTATTACCAACCTGATAAAAAAGGCGGTATTGTAGGAGCCAATGGATTGTTTTCGCTTAAAGTTCAGACCTTTCCCGGTTGGTTGCTCATTCGTTCGGTTGGCTTTGCCCCCGATTCTGTATGGGTGACGAAACCCCAATTTGTCCATGTACATCTTCGCGCTAATGATGCTGAATTGTCGGAGGTTAAAGTCCTCGCAAGTCCAGGTGGACACGATGTACAATCCATTCAAAGTCGTGAAATTTTGACCATGAAAACCCTGGCGAAAGCGGCATGTTGCAATCTATCTGAGAGTTTTGAAACCAACGCAAGCGTATCTGTCAATTTCACGGATGCCGTCACGGGAGCCAAACAAATTTCGCTTTTAGGGCTTTCGGGTACCTATGTTCAGACGCAAGTGGAAAACGTACCTTCGATTCGTGGCTTGAAATCTACTTATGGTTTGAATTATATTCCTGGCACTTGGATTCGATCTATTGACTTAGCGAAAGGCCAAAGTTCTGTGGTGAATGGCTATGAGTCCATGACAGGGGCGATTAACATGGAATTAGCCAAACCAGATACTTCGGAGGTGTATTTTTTAAATGCCTATGGGAATTCGCAGGGACGGTTTGAGGTCAACCAACAAGCTGCGCATAAATTCAATGGAAAGCTTTCAACGGCGCTGTTGACACATTATTCCCAACAAGCATCGCGCATCGATGGGAATGGAGATGGATTCATGGATTTACCTTTATTTAGCCTGATTAATGTGATGAATCGTTGGAAATATGCGACTGAACATTGGATGCTACAAGCAGGGGTGGGTTATCTGAAGGAATCCCGACTAGCCGGTCAAAATAGCTTCGATGAACAACAATCGAATCGTTATCAGGTCTATGGTTTTGGGAGTAATACGGGTCGTTTTGAAGCATTTGCCAAGATTGCTCGTTTGTTTCCTACGAAACCTTGGAAGGGCGTTGGTTTAATTTTGTCGACAAGCCAACATCAAAATGATGCCTATTTTGCACTCAAGCAATATGCGGGTCGGGAGCAGAGTATGTTTGGGAATTTGATTTATCAGTCGATGATTGACAATACAAATCATACTTGGAAAGCAGGGGCTAGTTTCTTGTATGATTCCTATCAGGAGCGGTATTTAGATTCGACTTATGCTCGGACCGAATTGGTTCCGGGTATCTTTGGTGAGTACACACTAACGGTTCCAAATAAGTTTACCTTGGTGCTAGGTAATCGCATCGACTTTCATAATCAATTAGGCACGAAATGGGTTCCTCGTTTGCATGCCAAATGGGATATCGCTTCGGATTGGTATGCGCGTGTCTCCGCGGGAAAAGGCTGGCGACGTGTGAATCCTTTGGCAGAAAATATGGGCTTCTTGGCGAATAATCGCTATCTACAATTGTTGGGTAATCTAAATCCTTTGGAAGAAGCGTGGAATTATGGATTCAGTTTGACGCATGATTTTACGTTGGGCAGTCGGAAAGCGAATCTAGTTTTCGATTATTTCCAAACGGATTTTACGCATCAATGGATCGTGGACATGGAGACGGCTCATTCGATTCGCATGTACACAAGTCCGGGCGTGTCTTATGCCAAAAGTGCTCAAATCGAATTTAATTATAGTCCCATCCCTCGTTTAGAATGGAAGACAGCTTATCGGTTTCAAGATGTGGCTTCCGATTATTATGGCCAAAATGGAAGCTTGAGAAGATTAACGAAACCTTTCTTGAACCGGGATCGTGTGCTAGTCAATATTGCTTACGCAACAAAATATGATATTTGGAAATTTGACTTAACCTGGCAATGGAGCGGGGAGCGTCGAATTCCGAACGCTTATGTACATACGACTGATGCGCCTGAGGTGAACGCCCCAGCGTTTTCGATGGTTTATGGTCAAGTAACTCGCCAATTTAAAAAATGGGAAATGTACCTCGGCGTAGAAAATCTTTTTAATTTTACGCAGGCCAATCCTATTATGGGGGCATCGGATCCGTTTGCTCGAGGTTTTGATGCAACGATGGTTTGGGGGCCTGTAGCGGGTCGAATGGTTTACACAGGATTACGTTATAAAATCAACTAAATAATACAGCTATGAAAAAGTTCATCTTAGTATCTGGAATGTTTTTTGCAATGTTTGGAACATTTGCACAAACGCAAGAGTCTAAAAAGACAAAAACAGAAGAGAAAAAAGAAGTGTATCAATGTCCAATGAAATGTGAGGGAACGAAAACCTATGCGAAAAAGGGGAAATGTCCAGCATGTACGATGGATTTGAAAGTGGTTAAAAAATAGGTTGTACCCTCGGGGTTAAAAATTATCAGATGAAATATTTATTATTCTTAATGCTCCTGCCTTTCGGGTTATTGGCAGGACCTTCACAAACCGTAAAGATTAAAACATCTGCGATTTGTGAGATGTGTAAGGAGCGTATCGAGAAGAATTTGGCATTAACGAAAGGAATCGAAAAGTCAGATTTGAATCTCGAAGATCAATCGAACATTACCGTGGTGTATAATCCGGATAAAATTGATGTCGCGAAGATCAAACTTGTCATAGCCGAAACGGGTTATGATGCCGATGAGGTTAAGGCCATCAAAAAGAGCTATGATAAGCTCCCTAATTGCTGCAAAAAGTAAAAAAAAAGCCCTCAATGAAATGAGGGCTTTTTTTATTTCTTCATGCTCAAGGCGATACGTTTTCGCGCCTCATCTACTTCGGTCACGGTAACCATAACCTTTTGGGCTACTTTGACGACTTCGTTGGGGTCTTTGACGAATTTATCGGCCAACTGGCTCACATGCACTAATCCGTCTTGATGGACGCCGATGTCAACAAAGGCACCAAAGTTCGTAATGTTTGTGACGATTCCTGGCAATTTCATGCCAATGCGTAAATCCTTGATTTCATTTACTCCGTCGGTGAATTCGAATGCTTCGAATTGTTCCCGTGGATCGCGTCCAGGTTTGGCTAATTCTGCAAGAATGTCGGTTAGGGTAGGCATACCCACCTCCGCTGTTACGTATTTTGGTAATTGAATTTGCTTGCGCAAGGATTCGTTGGCCAATAAGTCACTCACCTTGCAATTCAAATCCTTCGCCATTTTCTCCACGATGTCATAGCGTTCTGGGTGGACGGCACTGGCATCTAATGGGTTTTTCGCGTGACGAATGCGTAAGAAGGCCGCGGCTTGTTCATACGCTTTTTCGCCTAATCGGGCCACTTTTTTTAAATCAGATCGCTTAATGAAGGGGCCATTTTTGGTCCGGTAATCGATAATGTTTTGGGCCAATTGAGGGCCAAGTCCTGAAACGTAGGATAAGATTTGCTTGGACGCGGTATTGAGTTCGACACCTACCGAGTTTACGCAAGAGATAACCGTATCGTCCAAAGAAGCTTGTAATTTCTTTTGATCTACGTCGTGTTGGTATTGTCCCACGCCGATCGACTTGGGATCGATTTTAACCAATTCAGCGAGTGGGTCCATGAGTCTTCTGCCGATGGATACGGCACCGCGAACCGTAATGTCTTTATCTGGGAATTCTTCCCGAGCAGCTTCTGAGGCTGAATAGATGGATGCGCCACTTTCGTTCACCATGATGATGGTGATGCCTTCCAGTTTTAAGTTGCGGACAAAGGCTTCCGTTTCCCGACCAGCCGTTCCATTACCGATAGCGATCGCTTGAACCTTGTGTTTTTTCACCCACGCGCTGATGGTATGTGCGGCTTCTTGTGCTTGTCCAGGACCTGTGTGTGGATAAACGGCTGTATTATCGAGGAGCGTGCCTTGCTCGTCGAGGCAGACCAATTTGCATCCCGTTCTAAAACCTGGGTCAAGTGCAAGTACGCGTTTTTGTCCAAGGGGCGCGGCTAATAGTAATTGGCGAATGTTTTCCGCAAAGACGCGAATTGCTTCTTCGTCGGCACGTTTCTTCGCCTCTGCGCGCATTTCATTTTCCATCGCCGGCATGAGTAGGCGCTTGTAGCCATCTTGGATAGCAAGTGTTACTTGTCGGGCACAGGCATTATTTCCTTTGATGAATCGGCGGTCTAGTTTATCGAGGACCTCTTGGTCGGGGCCTGCGAGATTCAAGTTTAATATCCCTTCGTTTTCGCCTCTAAAAAGGGCGAGGATACGATGGGATGGGGCTTGGGCTAGGGATTCTGACCAGTCGAAGTAATCTTTGTATTTGATGCCGGCTTCTTGTTTTCCTTTGGCGACCGCGGATTTGACGGTCGTTTTGCGAGAAAACAAATGGCGTGCTTCTTCGCGCGCTTCGGCGGTTTCCATCATTTCTTCGGCCAAAATATCGCGTGCCCCTGCCAGCGCTTCTTCGGGATCATCTAAGAATTCTGCAGCTAGCACCTCCGGGTCAAGCATGCGTTGTTCGAATAATTTATCTGCCAAAGCTTGTAATCCCTTTTCCCTTGCGGCCATGGCGCGTGTTTTACGTTTAGGTTTGTAGGGGAGGTAGATGTCCTCGAGTTTGGCGAGGGTTTGCGCACCGCGCACGGCTTTTTCAAGCTCAGGGCTTAGTTTATCTAATTCTTTAAGTGATTTTAGGATTGCTTCGCGGCGTTTTTCTAGTTCGACAAATTGGTCGCGTAAGTCGCGGATTTGTGCGACTTGTACTTCATCTAGGCTGCCCGTTGCTTCTTTCCGGTAGCGGGAAATGAAGGGGATGGTGGCGCCTTCATCGAGGAGTTCGACGGTTTTGCAGACTTGGTTTTCGTGGATGCCGAGGGTGGAGGCTATTTTTGCAATCATGGAATTGAGGTAAGAGCTAAGAGTTAAGAGTGAAGAGGTAAGGAGTCCGAAGTCAAAAAGTCCGAAGTCTGGAGGGAAATAGTCCGAAGGCAGTTGTCAGTGGGTAGTTGTCAGTTGTCAGTTGTCAGTCCGGAGGTGTAATTGTTTAAGTTTTCCCTTCGGGCTAACATCCTTCGGACTAACGACTAGCGACTAGTGACTGACGACTAGCGACTGACGACTTTACTCCGCATTCGGGAAATCACTGTGAAAATACCCCGCGAATTTCCAGATTTCTTGGATTTCAGAGCCGAGAATCGGATAAGGGTCGTAGGTTTTATTGGTCGAATTTAGGATTAAGACTTTGCGCTCGGCCAAGTGATTAATGACTTGTTTTAACACCACACCATCTTCGCGCGTGACCACGATACAGATGGTGCCGTCTTTGATGGCGGTCCAATCTTCTACGTATTCGGCAAAGACCAAAGAGCCGGGTTGCAGCGGTAGCATCGATTCCCCTTTGATGGGGAATACGCGGTATTTTTTATCGCGTGGCAAGAAGGGTACTTGGAAGGTAGGAAGTTCTTGAATGAACTCGACATCGTCGTAAGAAGCGGTGTATCCGGCCAAAGCTTTGACAGGAACCATTTCAATATTTTCTTCATTGTTGGAATCCACCGTCGTAGCTAAAATACGTAGCTTCGGTTTGTTGGCCATTCCGGGAAGTCTTTTGGAAAGATCTTCTTTGAGTAATTCATCCACCTCTACTTTGAAAAATTCGGCTATTTCAATCAGATCGGCGTATTTAGGTTCCGCTCTGCCGGATTCGTAGGAGCCCAAGGTGGGCTTTTTGATGTTGATTAATTCAGCCAGTTTTTCTTGTGATGTTTTCTCGGGCATTTTGCTGCGTAAAAAACGTAAATTCTGACTAAAAAAAGTGCTCATGCGATTTGCTTATTTAACTAAAATGAATAAAATTCGTATTCAATATTTTATCGTATACTCATCGAAGTTACAAAAGGTATTCGAAATACGCAAATAGCTACCAAATTTATGCAAGAGCGCGCCATTGTGCACATGGACTTAGATTCCTTCTTTGTCTCGGTCGAGCGACTTCGAGATCCACGTCTCGTGGGGAAACCCGTGATCGTTGGAGGCTTGTCGGATCGTGGTGTCGTAGCCGCATGTAGTTATGAGACGCGGGCTTTTGGGGTGCGCTCGGCGATGCCGATGCGGATGGCCTTGAAGTTGTGTCCGGATGCCTTGGTGTTACGCGGGGATTTCGAGGCTTATGCGCAGCATTCGGATTGGGTGACGCGGATGATTATGGACCGGGCGCCTGTCGTGGAGAAGGCATCGATCGATGAGTTTTATTTGGATATGACGGGCATGGAACGCTTTTTTGGTTCATATCAGTTTGCGACGGATTTGCGCCAAAAGATTCACAAGGAAACAGGTTTACAGATTTCCTTTGGCCTATCGGTGAATAAAACGGTTTCCAAAGTGGCTACGAATCATGTTAAACCGGCTGGTCAGTTTCAGGTCCTACCTGGCGAGGAAAAGGCTTTCTTAGCGCCCATGGTTGTCGGGAAGATTCCGATGATTGGGGCAGTGACGGCCCAAACGCTCCGGAACATGGGCATCGTACATGTGGGAACACTGAGTCAAATGCCGCTGAAGGTGCTGGAGCGAACTTTTGGTAAATCGGGTGTCATGCTGTGGGAGCGGGCGAATGGAATCGATTTACGCCCCGTAGTCCCTTATTCGGAACAAAAGTCACTCTCGAAGGAGATTACCTTTGAGCAGGACACGACGGATGTACATTTGTTGCATCGCATCTTGGGTTCGCTCACGGAGCAGTTGGCCTACGACCTCCGCAAACTCGGCCAATGTACCTCCTGCATCACGGTCAAATTACGTTATTCGAATTTTGATACGCATACCCGACAAATCAGTATTCCGGCTTCGGCGAGTGATCATCGTTTGATTCCGGCGGTGCATGAATTGTTTGAGAAATTGTATGATCGCCGACTGTTGATTCGCTTGATTGGGGTGCGATTTTCCAAATTATTACAGGGTCAGGAGCAATTGAGCTTGTTTGATGATGGGGCGCGGTTGGTGCCTTTGTATGGAGCGATGGATAATCTCCGAAATCGCTACGGGGAGTTTTCTGTTTTACGGGCGAGTGGTTTGATGGAGCGCGGGGAGCGTCGGAATGCTTTAGTACCTAAGTCGGAATAGCCATGTACCTGAATTGTCACTCGTATTATAGCCTGCGTTATGGAACGCTTTCGCCCGAGCAGCTGGTGGAGGCTGCGCTTGCGCGGGGTATTCAGGTCTTGGCTTTGACGGATATTCATCGGACTTCTGGGATTTTTGATTTTGTGCAGGCTTGTACAGAGGCGGGGATTAAGCCGGTGGTGGGGATGGAATTTGCCAAAGGCTATGTGTGTATGGCGCGGAATCCCGCGGGTTTGGCACAGATTAATGCTTTTGCCTCCCAGGTTTTATTGGCCGGTGGTGACTGGCCGGAGCGTCCCCCGGAATGGGAGGATGTGTGGACCATTTTTCCGTTTAGTCGGCGAAAGACTTTGCGTATCCTCGGTAAAAACGAGCGCTGGGGTGTTCGTGGAACCGATTTGAAGGCCTTGTGGAATGTGAAGGATTTGGATGGGATGGTGTGGTGCCAACCGGTTACTTTTTTGAACAAGCAGGGTTTTTCGATGCATCGTTTGTTGCGGGCGATTGACCAAAATGTCTTATTGAGTAAACTCTCTCCCAAAGCGCAGGCGCAGGAAGATGAGCGGATGTACA
>JAHEAY010000053.1 GCA_024642485.1 Cytophagaceae bacterium | reverse complement strand
ATCCTTGGTGGAAATATTTGAATCGGCCGGAGATGAAATATACGGAATTTAAATACCTAAAAGAGCATTTAGAGAACGCGGAAGCTATTGCGATTATGGATGGTGGTCGGACGGCGAATGTTAGTCGGGGAAGTAATAGCATCGATGCCAACATGACCGGAGCTTCGTATGAGTATAATCAAATCACGAGTACTCCGATTCAAGATGGGCGTTATTTTCTTCCAATAGAATCCGACAATGGTTTATTTGTTTGCATCATAGGAGCGCGTGTGGCAGAGACTTTGGTAGAAGGACGATCCGCAGTAGGAGAGATTATTAAGGTAAATGGAATTAAGTTTTTGGTGATTGGGGTGATTGAGAAGAAAGGGGAGGATATGTTGAATTTTGGGGGAACACCGGATGAAAAGGTGATTATTCCTTACACAACTTTTGCGGCCGTTTTCCAAAAAGATAGACCTGCACCCGATATTGCCATTAAAGCATTTAAGTCGGATGATGGTCAAACAGCCTTAGAAGGTGAGATTACGGGTATGATGCGTAGTTTACGTTCCATTAAACCCAAGCAAGAGGATAATTTCTCTGTAAATCGGTTGGATGGCTTGCAAGCTTTTTTCGACGGGATTTTTGCAGCCTTGAATATCGCGGGAGCTTTAATTGCCGGATTTTCTTTGTTGGTAGGTGGCTTTGGTATTGCCAACATTATGTTTGTCTCGGTGAAAGAGCGAACCAATATCATCGGAATTCAGAAGTCCTTGGGTGCAAAGAATTATGTGATATTGTATCAGTTCTTGTTTGAGGCGGTGTTCTTGAGTTTGATCGGAGGTGTTGTTGGGATAGGTTTAGTCGTACTCATTACGTTAATTCCACAAGATGCATTGCCTTTGACCTTATCAGCATCCAATGTTTTCAAAGGCCTGTTTATATCGAGTTTTATTGGGGTGTTATCGGGAATTATTCCCGCTTGGGTCGCCGCAAAGATGGACCCGGTGACAGCCATTCGATCGAAATAAAAAAAGCCACCCGTCGGCTGACAGGTGGCTTTTTTAATGGATTGTAATTCGATATTAGATAGACAATGTCGCTAATACTGAATTCATATTACGAACAGCTTCCGCAGATTTGTTGAAAGCCGCTTGCTCGTCTTCTGTTAATTTGTAATCAACGATTTTCTCCCAACCATTCTTGCCTAATACGACAGGAACGCCTAAGCAGATATCTGATTGACCGTATTCTCCGTCAAGCGATACGCAGCAAGACATGATTTTCTTCTCATCGCGTACGATTGCCTCAACTAAAGCAGCACCTGCAGCACCTGGAGCATACCAAGCGGAAGTACCTAATAAACCAGTCAAAGTTGCACCACCCACCATCGTGTCAGCAGCTACCTTGTCTAATGTTTCTGCATCTAAGAATTGGCTAACAGGTACACCGTTATAAGTTGCCAAACGCTTCAATGGAATCATTGTTGTATCTCCGTGACCACCGATTACTGTTCCGTGGATATCATTGATTGAAACATCCATCGCTTTTGCTAAATAGCATTTGAAACGAGCTGAATCTAATGTTCCACCCATACCGATGATACGGTGCTTATCTAAACCAGCTACTGATTTCGCTAAGTAAGTCATTGTATCCATTGGGTTAGAAATGATCACAATGATTGGGTTTTTAGAGAATTTTAAGATGTTTTCTACAACACTCTTAACGATTCCAGCATTTACACCGATCAACTCTTCACGAGTCATACCTGGTTTACGAGGTAGACCAGAAGTAATTACAACGACATCTGAATTAGCTGTCTTTGAATAATCATTGGTTGAACCTACTAATTTGGTATCAAAACCTAACAAAGAGGCCGTTTGAAACATATCAAGGGTTTTACCTTCAGCAATACCTTCTTTGATATCTAATAATACTAATTCATCTGCTAATTCTTTTCTAGCGATGTTGTCAGCACAAGTTGCACCTACGGCACCTGCTCCTACTACGGTGATTTTCATTGTTTATATTTTTAGGAATGATTATACTAAAATCGTCGCAAAAATAAGACATAATCGTCAAATTTCGACGTTCTTTTTAAAATCAATATTTATAAGGATAGAGCCGACTTGGAATTAGCAGCATTTTAGTATATTTAAGGATTAATTAGTGAAAATGGGAACAGAGAAAAGTTTTATAGATCGAATTATTTCATCACATTATTTTCAGAAGGCCATGGAAAAAGCGGAAGCGGTTTTCATGAAGGATAAATTAGGCATGTTAGGTCTGATTCAAAAGTCTTTGGTTAAGGTTCAGGAGATAGCGGCAACAAGTAATATTTCAGTTGTTCGGCTATTGAATCATTACATTGTATTGTTTAGCGAATTAATTAAAGCATATGTTGCGGGTACATACAAGAAATTGCCTGCAATTACGTTAGTAAAAATAGTGGCTGTATTGATTTACTTTATATCGCCCTTTGATTTCATTCCGGATGTATTACCATTGGTTGGTTTTACAGATGATTTGGCCGTCGTATTATGGGTGGGGAAATCGATTAAAAAGGAATTAGATGAATTTGAAAAACATGTGAATGTTTGACGCCTGAATAAGGATTATTAATGACTATTGAATATATTTACAAAATTAAAAATTAGACTACAATGAACATCTCAAGTATATTATTGTTTTTAAATGGTTTAGGTGGCGGCGAATTATTGTTAATTGGCTTAGCGATCTTATTGTTTTTTGGTGGTAAGAAATTACCTGAATTGATGCGTGGACTTGGAAAAGGAATTCGTGAGTTCCAAGACGCGAAGAATGAAGTGAAAGATCAGATCAACAAAGAATTAGACGAAACAAAGAAGTAGTCTTACCGAATTTGTTTTCAATGCATAGTTGGTGAAAGCCAACTATGCTTTTGTGTTTAAAAAGAATCCCCTTTTTTGATGAATTTAGTTCCTGTTGCCTACTCGGAAATACGTCGAGATTTATTGGCTGGCAAGCGTACATGCGTGGAAATTGTGCAAGGTCATTTAGATCGAATAGATGTCTATAATGCTAAATTGAACGCATTTTTGACGGTTTATGACCAAGAAGCTTTAGCGCTGGCAGCTGAAATAGATGCTAAAATCAAACAGGGTACCGCAGGTCCTCTAGCTGGTTTGGTAGTTGGGGTCAAAGATTTACTTTGCTACGCCGACCACCCTAGTCAGGCGGGAAGTCAAATATTAAATGGCTTTCAATCCACCTTTTCAGCTACTGCTGTTCAGCGTCTTTTAGATGCCGATACGATTATTATTGGTCGTCAAAATTGCGATGAATTTGGAATGGGATCTACGAATGAGAATTCGTCTTTTGGACCTGTATTAAATTTTGCGAATACTGCTCACGTAGCAGGAGGAAGTTCCGGTGGTTCGGCTGTGGCCGTTCAAGCGGGAATGTGCCAGGTTTCCTTAGGGACAGATACAGGTGGTTCGATTCGTATGCCAGCAGCGTTTTGTGGTATTATGGGCTTGAAACCAACGTATGGTCGAGTATCTCGTTGGGGCTTAATCGCTTATGCTTCATCATTTGATACAATTGGTCCTATGGCGCATCATTTGGAAGATTTAGCTTTGGTCTTGAAGACTATCGAAGGAAAAGATGGTTTCGATAGTACGGTGGTTGATTCGTTGGAAACCAACTATCCAGAAAAAAAGAAAGTGGCTTACATCAAAGAAATCGTCGAGCACCCAAGTTTGCAGCAAGAGATTCGCGATGCATTTTTTGCGCGCGTTGAGACATTGAAGGCAGCAGGATATGAAGTTGTGTCGGTTGATTTTGCATATATCGAGCAATTATTGCCAACGTATTATGTGTTGACAACGGCGGAAGCGAGTTCCAACTTGGCCCGATTTGATGGGGTCAAATTCGGTCATCGCACGGCAAATGCCAAAGATTTGATGGAGCTTTATAAAAAGACCCGTGATGAGGCATTCGGTGAAGAAGTGAAGCGTAGAATTATGTTAGGGACTTTTGTGTTGAGCGCCGACTATTACGATGCGTATTATACGAAAGCCCAACAAGTGAGACGCCTTATTCAGGAGCGTACTTTGGCGATTTTAGCAGAAGTAGATTTTATTATTTCGCCAACAACTTCTTCAACTGCCTATAAAATGGGTGAAAAAACGCTAGATCCGCTTCAGATGTATTTGGGCGATTTGTTCACCGTTCAGGCAAATATTACGGGTTTACCTGCTTTATCTGTTCCCATGGGAGAAGATACAGCCGGTTTGCCGATGGGTTTTCAGGTGACAGGGAAGGCATTTGATGAGCAGGGCTTAATTGATTTTGCTAAAAATTTCGAATAGATGTTCGTAAGGAATTTGAGTTTACTGGTTTTGATGTTGTTGAATCTCCCTGTTTGGGGGCAGATTACAGCATCTGCACCAGCTACTCAAGATATTAGTAATGCAAAGAATTATTTCCCAGCGGATGATTTGTCCGCGATTGATTCGCTTGCGCTGGTTGAACAAGGATTGCCTACAGCATTCATGATTGATCCTTCGATTGTTTCAAGCCGACTGAAGGGATTACAAAATCAGATTCCTCTAAATTATAATTTTCAAACACATCAGTTTGTTGAATATTTTGCTTTTCGTAAAGCTGAATTTACCCAAAGGATGTTGGAGAAACGTGATTTGTATTTCCCTTTGTATGAGAAATATTTGAAACAATATAATTTACCAGAAGAATTAAAATATTTATCCTTAATTGAGTCGGGCCTAGAATCGAGGGCGTTAAGTAATAAAGGTGCGGGCGGTTTGTGGCAATTTATGCCTTATACGGCTCGTGGTGATTTTGGATTGCGGGTAGATGGTGTTGTAGATGAGCGATTTGATCCTGAAAAAGCGACAGAGGCAGCTTGTAAGTATTTGAGACAATTATACCGTGTATTTGGTGATTGGCATTTGGCTTTAGCGGCATACAATACAGGTCCAGGCAATGTGAAGCGAGCTATTCGTAAATGTGGCAGAAGTGATTTTTGGGGCATTTATAATTGTTTACCCAAACAGACGCGTGCTTATGTGCCCCAATTTATTGCCATGGATTACATGATGAATTACCATTGGGATCATGCAATTCACGCAGAGAAATGGGTTAAAAAGATTCCTTTCGATACGATTCATGTCAAAGGCTATTTGAATTTAAATCGCTTGAAGCAATTTGCTTCGATTCCCGTGGATACTTTTCTGTTGATTAATCCACATTTAATTGGGTCGAACATTCCCAACGACAATAAAACGGTTGTAGTACATATCCCGAGTTCACGTTTTGCATATTTCAACTTCAATCGACAAGCTATTTTAGATTCGGCTTCTTTCGTAAGCCAAAAACAATCCGATAGTTTAGCTGCATTATTTGTGGATAAATTGGTTCAGCGACGTTACAAGGTTAAAAGAGGGCAATCACTTTATGATGTTGCTCGGATTTTGCAGGTAAGTGTTTTAGAATTAAAGCATTTGAATCGGCTAAAAACGAATCGAATCAAGCGAGGAAAACAATTGTTTTATTTTGCTCGAATTCGAGAAAAGGTTATGCAAACGGCTGTTGATTCAAGCGCAGATGTAGAAGAGCCCGTTGTCGTTAAAAAAGCTAAAAAGGCTAAAATACGTTTTCATAAAGTACGGTCAGGAGATACGCTTTCGGATATTGCTGAACGCTATCAAGGTTTGACGGTTACGAAATTAAAGAAACTAAATCGAATGCGTGCCTCGACGACTTTACGTCCAGGTATGCGTTTACGTATATCATAACATGATCGCATATCTAAAAGGTAAATTAGCACACAAAGATCGTACACATGTCATCATCGATGTGCAGGGGGTAGGCTATGAGGTTAAAATCTCATTGCAAACCTACGATGCGCTGAAAGACGGCAACGAAAACGTTCAATTATTCACGCATCTTCAGATTAAAGAGGATTCACATACCTTGGTCGGATTTCATTCCATGGATGAAAAATATCTATTCTTGGATTTGGTGTCGGTATCGGGTGTCGGATTAAGTACGGCATTGGTAATGTTATCCTCGTTTTCCTCGAGTGAGATTCGCTCTGCGATTATGAATGAAAACATCGGTTTGATTCAATCCATTAAAGGTATTGGATCTAAAACGGCCCAGCGGGTTATCTTAGAATTAAAAGATAAATGTAAGAAAGATACCTTGTTTGTTGAGGCAGGCGCGGCATCACATGATGCGTCCTTTGGTGTTAAACAAGAGGCTTTGGCCGCATTAGTAACGCTAGGAATTCCGCGTGTAGCTGCGGAAAAGAATTTGGATCAATTGTTGAAGGCAAATCCAGATTCGAATGTTGAACAATTAATTAAACTTGCTTTGCGTTAATTTAATCTTAACTATTTCTCGATGTTTTTGCACCGTATTTTTCATAGGACCCTCCAGGTAGCTTTTACGAGCTTCATGGCGATTGGTGGTTCCTTGGATTTGTCGGCACAAGAATTGGATTCAACATTAGTTCTTGAAAAAAGTGGTAAAAAACCGCGTTATCAAGTCAAGAAATCGAGTAATATAACGGCTAAGCAAAAGTCACCTTTTGCAATTTATTCCATTCCACAAGTTCAATCCACTACACGTATTTCCGGAGATAATGTTTTGCAGGAGCGTCGTTTAGGTGAATTTTCTTTGAGTCCCGTGCACAGCAAGAGTTTTTCGGATTATAGTCTCCAACAAAATAGTTTGGTGAATCGGAATTTTTGGAATGCTTATTCCAAAAGTTTGGATGGGTCCAGCAGTGTTCAATCCCGTGGTTTATTCCCCAAAATAGAATTGCCCCCTGCGATCGATCGTATTTTTGGGGGTTCAGAAGTGTATTTCAAACCCAATGGAAGCTTATTGTTGGATATTGGCTATCAAGGTCAATATGTCGATAATCCAGCTATTCCCGTCCAATTGCGATATGTGGGAAATTTGTTTTTCAATGAACAGGCGCAGATCAACTTTCAAGGCAAGATTGGGGATAAGTTGAATTTGAATGCCAACTTCGATACGAAGGCGAGTTTCAATTTCCAAAATCAATTAAAGTTAAATTGGAAGACGCAGGAGGAGGATATATTACAAAACATCGAAGCTGGTAACACTTCTTGGACCTTGAATTCGCAATTGATTCCTGGGGTTCAGAATTTATTTGGTCTAAAGACTTTATTGCGTTTTGGGAATTTGGATGTGACGGTTGTCGCGGCGCAGCAACGTTCTAAGCAAGATTGTATCACAATGAAAGGTGGTTCTCAAGGACGTTCTTTCGAACTTCGGGCTGATCAATACGATGAAAACCGACATTTCTTTTTGTCGACCTTTTTCAGAAACAATTATGAACGCTCCTTACAGAATCTACCGGTAATCACAAGCGGAATCACCATCACGCGTGTGGAGGTTTATGTAACGAATCGTACCCAAAGCACAGAAACCTTGCGTAATCTTGTGGCTTTATCGGATTTGGGGGAATCCAATCCATACAGTCGGAATAAAGCGGTAATCCAACCGATTATTCCGGGTCAAACAGTCGATAACAAAAACAATGGTTTGTACGCGAAATTGACAGCTGATGCGCAAATTCGTAAGTCGGATCAGGCTTCATACCAATTAGAATCTGCCTACAACTTACAGCGGGGCACGGATTTTGATATGTTGAAAGGTGCCAAACGCCTTAATGAGCGTGAATTTAAATTCAATTCCCAGCTGGGTTATATCTCTTTAGTCGCTCCGCTTCGAAATGATGAAGTGTTAGCTGTTGCCTATGAATACACGTTTAATGGTCGGAAATATAAAGTAGGAGAGTTGACCGAAGATTACCAGGCCCGACAAGACAATGAGGTGTTGATTTTGAAGATGCTGAAGTCATCCACGATTCGTAATCACCTGCAACATCCGATGTGGGATTTGATGATGAAGAACATCTATTCCTTGAATTCAAATGGATTGAATAAGCAGAATTTTCAATTGCGTTTGATCTACAAAGATGATGCGACGGGGATCGATAATTCGAATCTGATTGAAGGAGAGAAGGTTAAGGATATTCCTTTGGTTAAGGTTTTAGGATTAGATAAATTGAATTTTGCTGGGGATCCTCAGCCTGATGGAAATTTTGACTACATCGAGGATGTGACCATTGATTCAAAAAATGGTAAGATTATTTTTCCTGTCTTAGAGCCTTTTGGAGCGAGTTTGAAGAAACAATTTACGGCTTCGGAATCCAATTTAGTGGATAAGTATGTGTTTGATAAATTGTATCGTTTGACTCAGACGGATGCGCTCCAACAAGCATCTAAGAACAAGTTTTTTATCAAAGGTAATTTTCAAGCGGGTGTTGGTGGGGATATTTCCTTGCCGTTTGGGGTTGAACCGAAGTCGGTGACTGTTTCTGCTGGTGGACAATCGTTGGTTGCAGGTTCCGACTATATCGTAGAAGGGCAATCTGGAAAAGTTAAGATTTTGAACGAGGGGGTATTTCAGTCGGGAAGAGAACTGAAAGTTTGCTACGAAAAACCGGATTTATTCACCAACCAGGTTCGTACCTTATTAGGGACACGCTTGGATTATAATCTAGGTCAAGATGTGCATTTGGGGGCAACAGTTCAGAGTATGAGCGAGACACCTCCTGCCTTTTTACGACGTGTTTCGATTGGGAATGAACCGGTCAATAATACTTTGATTGGTTTTGATGCTAGTATTTTGAAGAAATCAAATGCATTGACTCGGATGATTGATGCTTTGCCCATTATCTCGACGAAGGAAACTTCGGTGATCGATTTTCAAGGTGAGTTTGCTAAATTAATTCCGAACGTCAATGATCGTGTACAAGGAAATGCGTTTATCGATGATTTCGAGTCGGCGCGTGTGGTCTTCAATTTAAGTTCGCAACCCACTTTATGGCGTCCAGCCTCAACACCGAAAGATTTTGTTGTTTCGAATCCACGTGACTTGAGTTCAAATTTCCGTCGGGCGAAAATTTCTGCCTACAATGTGGATGCCAGTTTATATGGAACAGGTGGTTTCTCCATGGACGTTCCGGGTTTAGATCCGGCAACAGTTAATACCTATGCCTATGAGCGTGTGGTGACTCCTAAGGGTTTATTTCCCAATAAGGATTTTGCAAATAACATAACCAATTTACCTTTGGGCGTTCTTGATGTGGCTTATTTTCCATCAGAGCGTGGTATTTACAACTTTAATCCGAATCTGACGGCACAAGGTTTATTACCGAATCCGAAGAATAATTTTGGTGCGATTACGCGTGCTATTACATCCGATACGGATTTTGATAATTCGAATGTGGAGCAAATTGAATTTTGGTTGATGGATCCTTTTGTTTCAGGTGAGACAGGTAAAATTCGGGATGGGGTATTTAACAAGAACAATACGACTGGGGGTAAATTGATCTTTCATTTAGGAGATGTTTCGGAAGATTTTATTCCGGATGGATTCTCCAACTTTGAGAATGGGATTCCAGCAGGTGAAAAGATTGTATCTGGAGGATCACAAAATGTGGAGAAGACGAATTGGGGATTAGCACCGAAACGTCAATTTGTGATTAATGCGTTTGATAATCAGGGTGGTAGAGGCCAACAAGATATTGGTTTGGATGGTTTGCCTAATCAGGTAAATGAAAACAGTTCGATTTCGGAATCGACATTTTTTGCAGAATATTTGAATCAAACCAAGACACGTGTTACGGATTCGAAGGCGATTGCGGCTATTCAAGCTGACCCGGCAGGAGATGACTTTGTGCATTATTTGAGTAACTCATATAGCACGACAGGCAGTATGATTGAGCGTTATAAGAATTACATGGGTATTGAAAATAATTCACCTACGACCGATAATCCAAGTAATTCTAATGTGACAGAGGCTAATTCCATGATGCCTGATCGTGAAGATTTGAATAATGATAATACGGTGAATGAGGTGGAAGCTTATTATCAATATGAGGTTGATTTGAAACCAGGTGGTTTAGCGGTAGGGCAAGGATTTGTGGTTGACAAGGTAAATGATGGGGGAGTAGATTGGTATTTATTCCGAATTCCGATTAAAGATAAACGTAATTATACGACTCCTGCGGGTGAAATTTCGAGTTTTAAATCCATTCGATTCTTCCGCATGTTGTTGAGCCAATTCCAAGATCCGGTTGTTTTGCGTTTTGCCCAATTGCAATTATCGGGTTATTCTTATCGGAAGTTTATTGGAAATTTAGATCAACGAAATGGCCAAGAAATTCCGGAAACCTACGATGCGAAGTTCCGTATTTCATCTGTCAATATTGAGGAAAATGGACCTGCAAGCAAAGGAGCCAATACGATTCCGTATGTAGTTCCACCAGGATTTGTCCGTGATCAGGATGTAACGACGATCAATAACGCACGTTTGAATGAGCAATCGATGAGCTTATGTGTGGATAATTTACGTCCGGGCGATGCGCGTGGGGTATTTAAGAACTCGGCATTTGACTTTATCAACTACAAGCGTCTTCGCATGTTTGTTTCGATGCAAAGTCCAGATCAAGTGGATGGGCAAGTTTCAGCATTCATGCGAATCGGAACGGATTTGACGGACAATTATTATGAAGTTGAACAAACGGGTTTACGTCAAACGCAAAAAGGTCAAAGTTTAGATATTGAGATTTGGCCACAAGACAATGAATTTGATGTTGAATTTGAGTTATTGAAGCAGGCGAAAATTGAGCGTGACCGACAAGGGAAGTCCTTGAATGAACGATTTACGTTGACGATGGTTTCTTCAACCGGTAAAACGTATCGGGTGACGGTAATGGGCCGACCGGATCAAAGTGCATCGATGGTCTTGATGATTGGGGTTCGGAATACGGCGAAAGATGGGCAGAATAAGTCCTTCTGTGTTTGGGTGAATGAGTTAAGAGCTTCAGGTTTTGATCAAACTTCAGGAGCGGCAGCCTTAGGTAAGATGGGAATTAAGTTGGCCGATTTAGGCCAAATAACCATGAACGGTAGTTTTCGGAATTATGGATTTGGTGGAGTGCAATCCAAGATTTCCGATCGTTCGCGTGATAATACGAAGGAATATGGTATTACGGCCAACTTGAATTTAGATAAATTCCTACCTCAGAAATGGGGCTTTAAGATTCCGTTCTATGTTTCGTATGATCGTAGGAATGTGGCACCGCAATTTGATCCATTGGATCCCGATATTTTCTTAGCGGATGCGATAAGTAAATTTTCGACACAGGCGAAGCGTGCGGATTATTTGAAATTAGTAGAAGACAATACGGAGCGCCAAGGTTTTAACTTTACCAATGTTCGTAAGGTTCGTTCGTCATTGGCGAAGCATGCCTATGTGTGGGATTTATCGAATTTTACTTTTAGTTATGCGTATTCGGAGATGATTCGGACGAATACGTTGACAGAGACATACCGACAATTAAGTCAGCGAGGAAGTATTTTATATAGCTATACCTCTTCTGCGAGTTTCTGGGAGCCGTTTACGAAAATGTCATCCAATTCACAGTGGCTTGCGCTTTTGCGTGATTGGAATGTGAATATTATACCTTCTTCGATTACCGTTCGTGCGGAGATGGATCGGAGTTTTGTGAAGACTCAATTGCGGAATCAACAATTGACAACTGAGGGGGTGGCTCCACAATTTGAGAAATATTGGTTCTTTAATAGGCAGTATGCGTTGAATTGGAATTTGACGAAGAGTATGATTGTCAATTATTCAGCGAATGTGAACTCGATTATCGATGAGCCATTTGGGGATTTGGATACGCAAGCTAAACGTGATTCTGTCATGTTTAATATTCGAGCTTTAGGTAGGGCCAAGGAGTTTGACCAACAAGCCGGATTAGTTTGGCGATTACCATTACAGAAATTGCCATTAACGGATTGGATGAATGCGGATTATACGCATCGCATTGGATATAATTATTTTGCCAATTCCTTTAATATCAAGGATTCCTTGGATATTCCTTTTGGTAACATCATTAAGAATACTCGAGAACGTTCAATCAATGGAAAGGTGGATTTTGTTTCATTATACAATCGTATTCGTGCCTTACGCTGGGTGAATTCTAGCAATCCAAGTACCAAAGATGTGGCTCGAAATCCTGGAGATGATGAAGATATTATTATTCCTCCTAAGAATGTATTAAAGTCGGTCGCTCGTT
>JAHEAY010000167.1 GCA_024642485.1 Cytophagaceae bacterium | reverse complement strand
AATCCTACTTTCAAGGAGTTTGGCCTGATGTAACAAAAGTGATTGTGAGCCCAGACAAGACTCGCCCTTCTAATATTTGGACGCGTTCCGTCTTTTATGAGGGCTTAATGGAATTGTACAAGTTGGATCCCAAGGCCGCTGATTTGAAGTATATGGAAGACTGGGGCGAATTTCATCGTTGGTCTTTACGAAATGGTTTGAAGACGAGAAATGCCGATGATCAAGCCTGTGGGCAGGTTTATTTGGACTTATTCGACTTGAAAGCTGATTCTGCTCGCATCAAACCCATTAAGGAGAATATTGATAATATGGTCGCATCGGATAAGTCGAATGATTGGTCTTGGATTGATTGCCTTCAAATGAGTATGCCGGTTTACACCCGTTTAGGCGTCCGCTTTAAAGAGGACAAGTATTTTATTAAAATGCATGACTTATATGCGGATACGAAAGCTAAACTGTATAACCAGCAGGAACATTTGTGGTGGAGAGATAAAGACTTCATTCCGCCCTACAAAGAGCCCAATGGAACAAATTGTTATTGGTCACGTGGTAATGGTTGGGTATTTGCAGCTTTAGCCAGAACCTTGGATCTAATGCCTGTAAATGCACCCCACAGAGCCGAGTATGTGAAAGACTTCCAAGATATGGCCTCAGCCTTATTGCCATTACAGCGTAAAGATGGCTTTTATAATGTGAGTTTGACGGATGAATCCAATTTTGGAGGACCTGAATTGACGGGTACTTCCTTATTCGTTTATGGAATGGCCTGGGGAATTCGTTCAGGCTTATTGCCAGCATCTACGTATCAAAAAGCCGTCGATAAAGGCTGGAAAGCCATTGATTCTTGTGTGCAACCGAATGGTTTTTTAGCCTACGTGCAGGGAACGGGGAAGGAGCCCAAGGACGGTCAACCCGTGACAAAAACATCGGTGCCTAATTTTGAAGATTTTGGTTTAGGCTGTTATTTATTAGCGGGCTCAGAAATACTAAGAGCGAACTAAATGAGAGCGATTGTTTTACTACTGATTTCGTTCAGCCTTTTCGCACAGAAAATAGATCGTAAATCAGTGGTGGAACGGCATCAGGTGTACAATCAGGCATTGGATACCTTAGCCTCCTTGTCCGTAGGGAATGGGCATTTTGCCTTCACAGTCGATGCAACGGGTTTACAAACCTTTCCTGCCTTTTATGCCAAAGGTATTCCCTTAGGCACGCAAAGTTCCTGGTCTTGGCATGCTTTCCCAAATCCAGAAAACTTCCAACGCTCCGAAACCTACCGCTCGGAGAATTATGCAGGTAGACCTATGGCTTATGCCTTACAAGGGCATAAAAATGCGCGTAAAGATGCCGCAACGGATTATTTTAGAGCAAATCCCCACCGCATTCACCTAGGACATGTAGGCTTTCGGATAAAGCTAAAGAATGGTTCATTGGCTACACCAGATGATATAAGGGGCATAAAACAACGATTAAATCCTTATACAGGGGAAATTCAATCTTCATTTTCAGTCGAGGGGTTCTCGGTCAAGGTGTTGACATTTGCTGATCCCAAAGAAGATATAATCTATACGAAAGTCGAGTCGCCCTTGCTAAAAATAGGTCGATTGAGTTTTCAACTAGATTTTCCTTTTCCCTCACAACAATTTCTAGATGAGGGTGTAACGAATGCTTATCCAGAGAAGCACGAATCATACCTTTCAGATTCCGCACCACGGCAATTGGTATTTCAGCATCAAATCGATTCTTTGCATTACCCCGTTGCGATTCAAGCTAACCAGTTGATTCAAGCACAGCAATTAAGTGCTCATACGTATGAGATTAAGGCAAATCATTCGGCTCAAATAGTATTGGCTGTCGGTTTTGGGAATATAAAAATGGGTGATTTCCATACTAAGCGCCTGCTGGGAAGAAAGGTTTGGAAGCATTATTGGAATCAAGGAGGAATGATTGATTTTGGTCAAGTGAAGGATCAACGCGCTAAAGAATTAGAGCGGCGGATGGTATTGAGTATGTATTTGGCCAAAGTTCAATCTATCAGCAATGAGCCACCGCAGGAGACGGGATTAGTGTATAATTCGTGGTTTGGTCGTCCACATTTGGAAATGACCTGGTGGCATTTGATGCACTTTGCCTATTGGAATAAGGGGGAATACTTGGAGAAAGTTTTGCCTTGGTATGAACGAAATTTCAAGGAGGCGAAAGCGTTAGCACAACGTCAAGGCTTGAGAGGTGTCCGTTGGCAAAAAATGACCGATCCGGATGGGGGAGAGTCGCCTTCTTCTGTGGGATCGTTTTTGCTTTGGCAACAACCTCATATCATTGATATGCTACATGAATTATCGAAGCGCAAGCCCAAATCATTTCAATACAAATACCATTATCTGATGGAAGAAACAGCGGTCGCGATGGAGGATTTAATGTCATGGGATTCACTGCGAACTG
>JAHEAY010000165.1 GCA_024642485.1 Cytophagaceae bacterium | reverse complement strand
GCGCAAGAAATCGTTTTACAAGAAACCAAAAAGGAATTTGAAGGTACTTTCACCTTTGTCGTTTTCCCTTTTACGAAACAAGCGGCCAAAGCTCCTGCACAAATTGCTCAGCTTTTGGGGGAATATATGTTGGCCAACAACCTTAAAATCAAAGCATTTCAGGTCGTTCAAGGCTTTCTGAATCTTAGTTTACAAGATGCTGTTTGGGTTGAAATTTTGAATGGAATTAATCAGGATGTACAGCCATTTACATTGGCAGATAAAAAAGAAAAGGTTCTAATCGAATATTCCTCCCCGAATACCAACAAGCCTTTACACTTAGGTCATTTACGCAATAACTTTCTCGGTTTCTCTGTTTCGCAAATCTTAGACGCAGCGGGTTATGAGGTGATTAAAACGAATTTGGTGAATGATCGCGGGATTCATATCTGTAAATCGATGTTGGCCTACCAACTCTTTGGCAATGGCGAAACACCTGAATCAAGTGGTTTGAAAGGTGATCATTTAGTTGGGAAATACTATGTGGCATTTGACAAAGCTTACAAAGTAGAAATTGAAACTTTAGTTCAACAAGGAATAGACCCGGAAGAGGCCAAAAAGCAAGCTCCTATCCTATTGAAGGCACAGGATATGTTATTAGCCTGGGAGCAAAATGAGCCCAGCGTTATTTCCCTTTGGGAACAAATGAATACGTGGGTATTTGATGGATTTGCGAAGAGTTATGCACAAATGGGTGTAAGCTTTGATAAGATCTATAGAGAATCAAATACTTATTTATTAGGCAAAAAATTAGTTGATGAGGGCTTAGCTCAGGGTGTATTTTTCAGAAAAGACGATGGATCTGTTTGGATTGATTTGACGGAAGAAGGTTTAGATGAAAAATTGGTTTTACGTCGGGATGGAACATCTGTTTACATCACGCAAGATATGGGAACGGCGCAATTAAAATATGAAGATTTTGGCGCCAAACGTTCCGTTTATGTCGTTGGGAATGAACAAGATTACCATTTTGAGGTATTGTTTCATATTCTCAAAAAACTAAATAAACCCTTCTCGGAAGGCAATTATCACTTATCCTATGGAATGGTGGATTTGCCAAGTGGCAAAATGAAGTCGCGTGAAGGAACTGTGGTAGATGCGGATGACTTAATGGCTGAAATGGTTAACACGGCGCAATCGAGAACATTGGAATTAGGGAAAATTGAAGGATTCTCAGCCGAAGAAGCCAATGCTTTATTTAACCAATTAGGATTGGGGGCTTTGAAATATTTCTTATTGAAGGTTGACCCGAAAAAACGGATGTTATTCAATCCGGAAGAATCTATTGATTTCCAAGGAAATACAGGTCCATTTATTCAATATACGCATGCAAGGATTTGTTCGATGACCCGAAAGGCAGCAAGTATGGGAATTGATATGAAAATTTCTGTTGGGAAATCGTATAATTTAACTGAATCCGAGCAAGAGTTAATCTTCTTGCTTGGTAATTACAAATCGAAAATTCAGGAGGCTGCGGCACAGTTTGCACCGTCGGTTATCGCACAGTATACCTATGATTTGGCGAAGCAATTCAACAAATTTTACAATGAATTGAGTATTTTAAATGAAGAAAATGCGGATAGCCGAAACATTCGCTTAAATTTAGCTTCATTAACAGGTGAAACAATTAAGGCTTCCTTATCGTTATTAGGGATAGTTGCACCTGAACGCATGTAATGTGAAAATTAAATACAAAATTCTAATCCTCTTAACCCTTATCACCATGATCGTAAGCCTTATGAAAATCGGATCGCTATTAACTGCATTGGCTTTGCCATTCACACAAAAAGTAGCATTAGAACGTCCTACTGAAGTATCTCAGTTGGCAGAAAAGAACTTCTTCTCTTTCAAAATGAAGGGGATAGATGGAAAAGAAATTGATTTCAGCCAATTTAAAGGCAAGAAAATCGTCGTGTTAAATACGGCTTCAAAATGTGGTTATACTCCACAATATGCAGATTGGGAAGCATTTCACAAAGCAAATCCAGAAATCGTTATCTTAGGATTTCCTGCCAATGAATTTGGAGGACAAGAGCCAGGAACAAATTCAGAAATCGCATCATTTTGCTTGAAAAACTACGGAGTTTCTTTCCAAATGATGGAGAAAGTTGTAGTGAAAGGCGCAGGAAAATGTGATTTATACCAATGGTTAAGTGATAAATCGCAAAACGGTTGGAACGAAAAAGAACCCACTTGGAATTTTTGCAAATATGTCATCAATGAAAAAGGGGAACTGACTAATTTCTTTGCTTCAGGCATTAAGCCAACCAGTGCAGAATTTCAAGCAGCTTTGGCGAAATAATACATGAATAGATGGGTTGAAGCGGCTAGGCCAAGAACATTACCACTTGCAGTAGCGAGTATCATGTTGGGCAATTTATTAGCCTATGCAAATGGTAAATTTGATTGGATAATTGC
>JAHEAY010000158.1 GCA_024642485.1 Cytophagaceae bacterium | reverse complement strand
ACTTGTTTTTTGTTATCGATTGCTGCATTGACAAAATCACAAGTCTGTGGTTCAATCATGAAATGCTCTGAATCGGTTTTGTGTTTGGTCAAATCTTCTACGTCAACTTGACGGAATGTACCTAAACCCACGTGCAAAGTAATCGGAGAGAATTGTACTCCATTTAATTCCATGCGCTTCATCACAATTTTAGAAAAGTGAAGTCCCGCTGTAGGTGCCGCAACAGCTCCTACATGTTCTGCATAAATGGTTTGAAAACGCTCACGGTCATCTTCCGTAGCTGCACGTTTGAAACGAATTTCATCCGGTAGGGGAGTCTCACCTAATTCATGAATGGCTTGCATCAAGGCATCATGATCTCCATCATAAAGGAAACGAATCGTCCGACCACGAGATGTGGTATTGTCGATAACCTCTGCAACAAGGTCAGAATCACCAAAATATAATTTATTGCCCACACGAATTTTACGAGCTGGGTCAACTAAAACATCCCAAAGGCGGTGTTCACGATTCAATTCACGAAGTAAGAATACTTCAATTTGTGCTCCTGTCTTCTCTTTATTTCCATAAAGACGCGCTGGGAAAACTTTCGTGTTGTTTGTAACTAATACATCACCATCGCCAAAGTAATCGACGATATCAGTAAATTTCTTATGTTCAATGGTTTTTTCTTTACGATTCACAACCATCATTCGTGCATCTTCACGGTTTTCGGTTGGATTTAAAGCGATCAAGCTTTGAGGTAAATCAAATCTGAATTCAGATAATTTCATTCGGATGGGTTTATGTTAAAGGCTGCCAAAAGGTTTTTTGCCTAGGGCAGAAAAATTGGAATTACAAATATACACTTTTCAAGGGGGGCTTGTCAAGACATATTTTTTAAACAATTAAGTTTGTGGCTTGTTAGCATTTTAAACGACGATAAATGAAGCAAAAAATATCAGTATTTTGGTTTAGACGCGATTTGCGAATAGAGGATAATCATGGATTGTATGAAGCACTAAAGAGTCCTTGGCCCGTTTTGCCTATTTTTATATTCGATCCTGCTATTTTAACGAAGTTAACTACCAAGGCTGACGCTCGCGTTGAATTTATTTTGAATGCTATTCAGGATTTACAAGATAAATTGGTTGTAAAAGGTTCTTCCATTCAGGTTTTTCATGCTAGCCCTTTAGAAGCTTATGAACAATTAACTGATAAATTCGATATTCAAGCGATTTATTGTAATCATGATTATGAAAAATATGCTGGGATACGCGATGGATTGATTCAATCATGGGCTGTGCAAAAAGGTATTCAGTTTTCGACATTTAAAGACCAGGTTATTTTTGAAAAGGATGAGGTTCTTAGTGGTCAAAATACCCCCTACACCGTTTTTACCCCTTATTCAAGGAAGTGGAAAGAGAAGTTGGCTCAAAATCCCATTCAGGTTTATCCTTCTGAAAGTTTGTCGAACTATCTTTCCATCGAAACACATTTACCTACTTTGGAAAGTATAGGTTTCCAAAGGGCAGGCTTATCGTTTCCTGGAAAAGAAGTAGCGAATCCTCTGATTCAAGCCTATCAAGCACAAAGAGATTTTCCAGCTAAAAATGCGACTTCACGCTTGTCGGTGCATTTACGTTTTGGTACCTTATCCATCCGTTCCTTGGTTAATCAAGCTATTGGACTTTCAGAGACTTGGTTAAATGAATTGATTTGGCGCGATTTTTATTTTAATATTTTGTTTCACTTTCCGCATGTTTCGGATGGTCATGCATTTCGCAAAGAATATGATCGCATGGAATGGCGTAACAATGAAGCGGAATTCGAAGCATGGTGTTCTGGTCAAACGGGTTATCCGATTGTAGATGCTGGCATGCGCGAATTGAACGCAACTGGTTTTATGCATAATCGGGTACGAATGATTGTCGCGAGTTTTCTCGTTAAACATTTGTTGATCGATTGGCGCTGGGGTGAGGCCTATTTTGCTGCTAAATTGATGGATTTCGACTTTTCTGCCAATAATGGCGGTTGGCAATGGGCCGCAGGCTGTGGTTGTGATGCTGCGCCTTATTTTCGGGTATTTAACCCCACTTTACAAACGCAAAAATTCGATAAGGAATTGGCCTACATCCGCAAATGGGTACCTGAATTTCAGGAATTGAACTACCCACAGCCGATTGTCAATCATGAATTTGCCCGAGCGAGAGTCTTGGAGGCTTATAAAAAGGCTTTGGATCGTTAATAAATCTTTTTACCCTGGATTTTGTATTCGGTCAAATCGATGGATAAAAATCCAATTTTTAGGTTGACTTCCATCTTGAATGGAATTTGATATTTGTCTTTGCTTATCCACAGGCGGATGGCATCTTCGTCCTTAAATAGATTGTTTTTAGGTAGAACAAGTGAGGTTCTAATGCATTTAACAGGCCCTAAATCACTATTGACCGTTTCGAATCCCTTAACGATAAACCAAATTTCATAAA
>JAHEAY010000156.1 GCA_024642485.1 Cytophagaceae bacterium | reverse complement strand
GATTTACGGAATGGATCGGCAAATTGATAATCGATTAGCAAATGCAAGCGATGATTTACATCGATTTCATGCCCATTATCGACAGCCTATATTAGGTCTCATGTTTGTTTTGGGTATCATGGATGCCATTTTATTAGCTCGAGTTGAGTCGAATTTACTCGTTTTGGGACTGAGTCTATTGACTATTCTATTTGGATATTGGTTTGCATGGATTAGGGGCCTGTTTGAAAAATATTGGGGGACCAAGGAACTATTTACTTCACTGATTTATAGCTTGGGCATTTTGCTTCCGACTAGTTTGTATGCTGTCTTTCCTTTTCAACTTGGGCTATCCCTTTTTTTGTTGGTTTTATTGAACCTGTGGATATTTACTTGGATTTCAACAGGAGGCAAGCGCTATTATATTACTTTGCTGATTTACGTGAGTTTAGTCTCGCTTTTGCTGTTAGGGATTTCGGGAATTGATCTATTCGTTATAGGCATAATGCTCATGATATGGGGAATTCATGTGGGGATTTATTATTTTAGGGCTCAAATGCACATGCGCCTTTGGGCCGAATGGGCATTTACGAGTCCACTGATTTACATATTATGCAATTTATAAAGACCAAAGATGCGTATCAGGCGCTACGCTATCCTGAATTTCGGGCCTATGTGACAGGGAATACCTTGTTTACAATGGCTTTGCTAATTCAGGAGGTGATTCTAGCCTATGAAATTTATCATTTGACGCATAATCCATTAGCCTTGGGTTTAATTGGTTTAGCGGAGGCGGTTCCGTATATCTCTTTGGTGTTGTTTGGTGGGCATTTTGCGGATAATCGGGATAAGAAAAAGATTATGCAAGGGTCGCTGTCTGTGATTATCTTAGGTTCGGTTTTGTTGTTGTATGCGGCAACTCAATTGAAATCGGAGCATGCTGATTTTCATATATATCTAATTTATTTCGTGATATTTTTGATTGGTCTTGCGAAGGGCTTTTTTAGTCCTGCGGCCTCATCCTTGAATCCTTTTCTCATTCCCAAAGAAGTGTTTGCGAATGCCGCCACTTGGAATTCATCCTTCTGGCAATTAGGTTCCATTCTGGGACCCGGAATGGCTGGTTTTCTTTATGCATATGCCGGCTTGTCGGGCTCATTGATGATTGTAATCGGCCTGCTTTTAGCCGTTATGGCCTGTATGTTTTTAATTAAAAGTAGGCCTATACCCCCTAAGAAGGTCTTGCATGAATCTATTTGGCATAGTTTGCGTGAAGGAATTGAATATGTATTTAAGACGAAAATTATTTTGTATGCGATTTCACTTGATTTGTTTTCGGTCTTGTTTGGTGGGGTTATTGCAATCTTACCCATCTTCGCCGAAGATATTTTGAAAGTTGGCGCCGAAGGTCTTGGGATTCTACGTGCAGCTCCCTCTGTAGGAGCGGTTGTTACGATGCTTAGCTTGATCTATTTTCCGCCGTTAAAAAATGCTTGGCGGAATTTGCTTCTCGCTATCGCGGGTTTTGGTATAGCGACTTTGGTATTTGGTCTATCATCGAATTTTTGGTTGTCGGTGACAGCCTTGTTTTTTACTGGTGCTTTCGATTCGGTCAGTGTGGTGATTCGTCAAACGGTCTTGCGTATATTCACACCCGATGAGATGCGGGGGCGTGTTTCCTCTGTTAATGGTGTTTTTGTGAGTACCTCGAATGAAATGGGTGCATTTGAATCTGGCGTAGCTGCCAAATTCTTTGGTACAATACCCTCCGTGCTCATTGGTGCCGGTGTGACCTTGTTTTTAGTCACTATCGTTGCATTCAAATCCAAAGATTTGTTGGAATTGGATGTCGAAAAAGAGGCGGCAGGGTAATTATTTGTTTTCTTGAATACTTGTATTCCACGCTTTTAGGGTCTCTACAATGGTATTGCGGCTCTCTTGCGCCCAAACAATATCCGAAACTTTATTCACGGGACTTGTATTCTCGCCCAGTAATGCAGGCATTAAATTGAATGTGTGCGTTTTTAACTTCTTCACACCTTTGTCATTTACCGAGATACATTCGATCACTTGGATGTTGGAAATGACAACTAAACCGTCGGAAGTTTTGGATGCATGAATCTCGATGGATTCGATGAGGTTTTTCGGAATATCGCTGTTGCCTATGAGGTCAGCTCCTTGATAATGTACGACTTTGATTTCGTGTCCTCCTAGTAAAAGAAAGGAGATGCGTTGTTTCCCCGACTTCGCTGCAAAAAAATCTCCAATCGACTGAAAGAAATTACGTTTCGGTAATTGGATGACACCAAGACCTACAAAATCACGTGGCGTTTGGCTAGAAAGAAATGAAAACGAAGAAGGCAGATTGGAGCTCATGCGAATATTTTTTACGAATTTATCTTAAAAATGGCAAACCAACAATTACAGTCGGATTTTAGGTTTAGGGAATTCAAAGTGCTGGGCAAAACCTTGAAACCATTGATGGATCGACTCGAAGCCC
>JAHEAY010000143.1 GCA_024642485.1 Cytophagaceae bacterium | reverse complement strand
GACTCATCACGATGCGGAGAATCGATCATGCTATCGGCACATTCTTCGGTCCTTTCGCCAATCCGAAGGCCATGAACGGACTGCTCGAAATGATTCACCAGCTCTATCCGATTCGGACATGTTCGCTCGCATTGAAGCCGGGAAATATCGAACAAGGAAAATTCAAGGTCTGTCTCGAATACCACATCGGTAATTGCAAAGGTCCTTGTGAAGGACTTCAATCCGAAGCCGATTATCAGATTTATATCGAACAAATTACCAATATCCTGAAAGGGAATTACCAAAAGCCTAAAAGTCTGTTTTTCGAGCGCATGCAACAAGCTGCAGCCCGCATGGCTTTTGAAGAAGCCCAAGAATGGAAAGAAAAATGGGAATTGCTAGAAAACTTCCAAGCTAAATCAACGGTTGTGAATCCCGCCATCCATGATGTGGATGTGTTTACGATGGTTTCCGACGAAGCTTTGGCCTACATTAATTTCATGAAGGTAATCAATGGGACGATCCTGCAATCGCAAACCTGGGAGGTCAAGAAAAAATTGAATGAAGACGAGTCGGACCTATTAACCATGTTAATCTGGGAAAAACGCGAACAATTTCACAGCGAAGCCAAAGAAATCCTGACCAATATCCCCATGGCGATCGAATTTCAAGGAGCCAAAAATACGATTCCCCAAATGGGCGACAAGAAAAAGCTGTTGGACATGTCCCTCAAAAATGTCTTGTATTTCCGGAAAGAAAAGGCCGACCGCAAAGCAGCGGAGGAAAGTGGTGGCGATCGGAAAATGCGCGTCATGCTCAAACTCAAAAATGATTTGCGCCTAACCCAATTACCCAAACGCATTGAATGCTTCGATAACTCCAATCTACAAGGAACGAATCCTGTTTCGGCTATGGTTTGTTTCATCCAAGCCCAAGCAGCAAAAAAAGAATACCGCCTGTTCACACCCAGAACAGTAGAAGGCCCTGATGACTTCGCAACGATGCATGAAGTAATCACGCGTCGGTACACACGCCTCCTCGAAGAAGAAGCCGAATTACCCGACCTCATTATTGTCGATGGAGGTAAGGGCCAATTAAGTTCTGCATGTGATGCGTTGAAAGCGATTGGACTTTATGGGAAAATTCCGATCATCGGTATTGCCAAAAGACTCGAAGAAATCTATTTCCCGGAAGACAGTCTACCTGTATATATAGATAAGAAATCGGAGTCGCTGAAATTAATCCAACAATTACGTGATGAGGCGCACCGATTTGGTATCACGGCCCACCGCAACCGCCGAAGTAAAAACTTTTTGGTTAGTCAATTAGAAGAACTTGAGGGAATCGGAAAACTGACAGCACAAAAACTCCTGAAACACTTTGGCACGATACGCCAAATGTATGATGCGCCCGTGGAAGAATTGGAAAAAGTGGCAGGCAAAGCCAAAACGCCGATGCTCCGCAAACAAATTAAAATTTGGCTAGACGAAAAGGCTTAGTTTCTCGATTTGAAACGACCTAAATCGATGTGCTGAAATTGTCGGTAAGCCTGAATCACCAAAGCTAAAGCTACGGCCATTTCACATACTCCTACCACCAACACGAAAATACCCAATAACAATCCTTGGTTCGCAGTATCCTGACGCGAAAAAGCAATCAAATTCAAGTTGGCCGCATTCAACATCAGCTCAATCCCCATCAACACGAAAATAGCGTTCCGTTTTAGAATCAACATACTAAAACCGATGGCGAATAAACATGCCCCCGCCCAAAGAAATAACAATAAAGGGATTTCGTTATTCATGATGCTTCGCGATATAGGTTGAGCCTATCAAGGCAATCAATAAATAAATTCCCACTAGTTCAAATGGCATGGCGTATTCCGTCAATAAGGAAATCCCAACAAAACTCAATTTGGAATTAGGGTCTGCTATTTCAACCCCTCCAAAATTTCCACGCGCCAGAATAAAAACCAAGCCCGCAAAAATCGCAAGTCCCATCAACACAGGCCAAACGCGTGAGGATTCCTCTGTCACTAAATTGTTTTGATCCTTATCGCCCCGACTTGATTGATTCGTCAACATGATTCCAAAAAGTATCAAGATCAGCACACCACCCACGTAAATCATGAGGTGTGAAACAGCCATGACATCCGCATAAGCTAAAACATAAAGCCCTGCTAGACCAAGCATGGTCATAAACATCGCCAAGGCCGCATGCAAAATATTCTTCGTCCAAAGCATCACCAGGGCACTTCCACAGGTAATACCCACCAAAGCCAAGAAAGATAGCATCAATGGCGTCATGGGAGTTCGGGGTTGGAAGATGGACTATTAGACGTTAGACTTTGGTCATTAGACGTTGGATCCACTGACTTCGGACTAACTTTCTTGAAACTCGGCTTAAAAGCAGGTTTAGGTTTAGACGCTGGATTATTAGACGTTAGACTTTGGTCGTTGGACGTTTGACCTTTGGACTCCGGACCATTGCCCTCCGGACTAACTACCCCTTCGGACTCCGGACTA
>JAHEAY010000044.1 GCA_024642485.1 Cytophagaceae bacterium | reverse complement strand
ACAAATAATTTAAGTAGAACGGTCGGAGGCCGTTCTATTTTGTTTTTTAACACAGGCATTAAATTTCATAGCTTATGGCAAAGTTTCAATATTATACCGCTGAGGCGCTCGACAAATTAAAGGCTGAATTACATCAATTGAAAATTCAGGGTCGTTCCGACATGGCTAAGCAAATTGCAGAAGCGCGTGACAAGGGTGACTTGAGTGAAAATGCTGAATATGATGCTGCCAAAGATGCACAGGGGCTATTAGAACTTAAAATTTCTAAGTTGGAAGAGGTCGTTTCAAACGCGCGTGTTTTGGATGAATCAACAATTGATTTGACGAAGGTTTCGATTTACTCGATTGTTGAAATTCGTAATACAAAAAACAATGCAACGGTAAAATATACAATTGTTTCTGAGGAAGAGGCGGATTTACGTGCTGGAAAAATCTCGGTTTCGTCTCCGTTTGGAAAGGGATTATTAGGAAAGAAAGTTGGCGAGTTGGCGCAAATTCAAGCACCTGCTGGGCATTTGGAATTTGAGATTATGTCCTTATCTCGTTAATTATTAACGTAAGAATCTTAAAGCCCTCCACTCGGAGGGCTTTTTTTTATGCCCTTGGCCCAAATATTGCTGATCCAACGCGCACCATCGTGGAGCCTTCCTGCGCAGCGAGTAAATAGTCGCCCGACATCCCCATCGAGATTTCATTCCAATGTACTCGATTAGACGCAATGCCCGTTTGCTGAGATTTAAATGTCTCGAAAATTGCCTTTAATTCTTTGAATTCAGCTTGAATTTGGTTGGTATTCTCTGTGAATGTTGCCATACCCATCAATCCAACAATTTCGATATTACTCAAGCTTGCTAGTTCGGTATGTTCAAGAATGTCGATCGCCTCCTGCTTGTCGAGCCCAAATTTACTTTCTTCCTGTGCAATGTACATTTGCAATAAGCACGGAATGACCCGATTGTTTTTTGCTGCCTGTTTGTTGATTTCTTTTAAAAGAGCGAAAGAGTCAACGGAATGAATCAGGTGAATGAAAGGGGCGATGTATTTTACTTTATTGGTTTGAAGGTGGCCAATTTGGTGCCAACGAATATCTTGGGGCAGTTGAGTTTGTTTATCAACCATTTCTTGTACACGATTTTCGCCAAAGTCTAGTATGCCGCAAGCGTGCACCGACAATAATTCATCAATAGAGCGCGTTTTAGTTACGACAATCAGTTTACTTGAATAAGGAGCTAATTCAGATTGAATTTTGGCTATTTCTTGCGCTATGGACATCAGTTCGGAAAAAAATTGTGATGTAAAATTAATTTATTATTTTTGATTCTGCGGTGCGGTACGAAAGTCTGCATCAAATTTTAATACGACAATGCAATCAGATTCAATGAGTTCCCGTGAAAAGCGATTGGTGCGCCTGGTCTATCTATTGGCCTTTTTGGTGATGCTATTGGCTGGGATGCTTTACATTGAAAAATATCAGCCTGATTTTTGGGCTTTGGAGCAGAAGCAAGAAAATTTTGTGGAGGATGCCAAGGAGCGTTTAGATTCCATATCCAAGCAGTTACAGGTTCGTATGGTACAAATCAAGCGCCTGGGTGGACGTGTGAATGAATTGGAGAAGGCGCGTTTGCAAATTGAAGGCGATCAAAAAGAATTGGCAGAGCATCCTGAAATCGGCCAAGCAGAATTGCAAAAGAAATTGGCTTATTACCTTCGCTTGCTTGGAATCAAAGATCAAGAGATTAAAAAACTTCGTCGGGAAAATGTTTTCTTAATCGCTCGAAATGACTCGTTAAGTCGGGAAGCGAAGTTATTGCAAGACGGTTTATCAAATGTACAGAAGGCCTTGCGTGATTCGAGTGCAACTTTTGGGATAGAGAAAAAGGAATTGAGTGAACGTTCCCGTGTGTTGGAGGTGCGAAATCAAGAATTGGCCGAAAAAGTTTCCGTGGCTGCTGCCTTGCGCGCAGAAGGGGTGAACGTGTATGCGATTTCGTCACGTGGTAAAGAAACGGGGATGCAAGGCCAAAAGGCGAAACGCATTGATAAAATTCGTGTAATTTTCCATTTGCAAAATAATCCGTTGGCTACACGCGAGATTAAGACGATTTATTTGCGCATCATTGAACCTACTGGCAATACTTTGTCTGATTATGCACTAGGTTCTGGAACGGTGATGTTTAAAGGTAAGGAGTTAGTATATACAGCTAAGCAGCGTATTTTTTACGAAAACAACCACCAGTCGGTGGAATTTATCTATGCTCGTTCAACTCCTTATCGGGAGGGTAAACATGAGATCGAGCTTTATTCGGAAGGGTTTTTAATCGGATTGGGCACTTTCGAGGTTCGATAATTATAATTTATTTCTAGCTAAGTTTTTGATTATTAAGTATTATTCATACTTTTGCAATCCAAATTTTTTTTAAGTTTTTAAACAACAATTTTGTATGCAATTAAAAAACTACGAGACGGTGTTCATTTTAACTCCCGTTTTGTCTGAGCAACAGACAAAGGACGCCGTTGAAAAATTCAAAAAATTATTGGTAGATAATGGTGCTCAAATCGTTCATGACGATGCTTGGGGCTTACGCAAGTTGGCTTACCCAATCCAAAACAAGCACACAGGATTCTATCAAATCTTTGAATTTGCAGCGGATCCTCAGTTAATCGCGAAATTAGAGCTTGAGTACAAGCGTGATGAGCGTGTAATTCGTTTCTTGACTACTGCGCTTGATAAGCACGCGGTATTGTACAATGAGAAAAAGAGAAAAGGTTTAGTAGGTAGAAAACCAGAAAAAACAGAAGCATAAGATGACATTAGTTAACGAACCTGTAGATAAAAATAGTAATCGCAAGAAGTATTGCCGTTTTAAGAAAGCTGGCATTCAATACATTGATTACAAAAACCCAGACTATTTATTGAAGTTGGTAAACGAGCAAGGTAAAATTTTACCTCGTCGTATTACAGGAACTTCTTTGAAATTCCAACGTCGTGTGGCGCAAGCAATTAAGCGTTCACGTCATTTAGCCTTGATGCCATATGTGGCGGATGGTTTGAAATAAACTGGGGTAACCTGATAAACATTTGATTGTAAAATAAGATGGAAATTATATTAAAAACGGATATTGCTGGGTTAGGATATAAGAACGATGTAGTAGCGGTGAAAGCTGGTTACGGTCGTAATTACTTAATTCCACAAGGATTTGCTGTTATGGCGACTCCATCCAATCGTAAAGTATTAGCTGAGAACATTAAGCAAGCAGCGCACAAAGTGGAGAAAATCCGTCAAGATGCGTTTGATTTGGCTGCATCGATCGGCGATTTGTCATTGACTATTGCTGCAAAGGCAGGTGATAGTGGTAAAATCTTTGGCCGTGTAACTAGTTTACAAATTTCTGAAATGTTGAAAGAAAAAGGATTCGATGTAGATCGTAAGAAAATTTCTTTTGATTCAGAGGTGAAAATGACTGGTGATTACACAGCTACTTTGGATTTGCATAAAGATGTAAAACATAAAATTCCTTTCTCTGTTGTAGGAGAGTAATTTGTTTACATTCAATAAGTATTGAAGTCGTATTGGTTTACCGATACGACTTTTTTCGTAAATTTGTATTCATTTATTGTGATATGCGGCTATTTGTCCTTGTTGTTGGTATCTTGATTTGTCATTGGGTTAGCGCTCAAACGCAAGTTGTATTTCCACATAATCGACAAGTGTTTCAGCGGAATGAGCTAAATCAGGCGACTGTTTCCATTTTGGGGAATACATCAAATAAGGCTGATAAGATTCAAGTGTCATTTGTTCCTGTTCAGCAAGGGCAAGGGAAATTAGTTGATTGGGTTCTGTTGGATGAAAAGCCTGTTGCAGGTGTATTTCAAGGGAAAGTAGTCGTTTCGGGTGGTTGGTATCGATTGAAAGTTCGTTCATATCAAGGAGCTCGCTTAATTGATTCGACAGAATTAAGTAGGGTTGGAGTAGGAGAGAATTTCTTAATAGCTGGTCAATCAAATGCCGGCGGTACATATCGAAAACCTGTTGAAATAGGCGCACAAGATGATCGAGTTAATTGTGCGAATTTTTATTCGCATTTTACAGAATACAATCCTAGTATCACCCATCGGTTTATTGGTACTTATTCTTTAGCATTTCCATTTGATACATTTAACCAAATGGGTTCTTTTGCTACGATTGGACCGAATGGACTTTCTCTGCATTATTGGCCGGCAGTTGGCGACTCTTTAGTGAAAAAGTACAATGTGCCTGTGTGTTTTATTAATACAGGTTGGGGAGGCTCATCCATTCGTAATTGGGCTGAGTCAGCAAGAGGTGTCGCTTCGCGAAATCCTTGGGTGCCCGAATTGTTTTATCAATTTGGTTTTCCATATAAAAATCTAAGTCGGTCCCTGGAAATTTATGGTCAAAAAATGGGATTTCGGGCTATTTTATGGCATCAGGGAGAAACGGATGCTGAATTTAAAATGTCCCAGAATACCTACAAAAATTACTTGACCGAAGTAATCAAAGCATCTCGTAAAGATGCGAATTTTGATATCCCTTGGATTGTTGCACAAGCTTCACGCGGTGGGGGATGTGCAGACTCTACAGTGATTCTAAGTCCCGAAATACGAGCTGCACAGAAATTTGTAGCTTCCGATTCATCAGGGTTAAAACAAGTTTTTGAAGGCCCTAATACCGATGTCATTGAAGTTCCTAGAAGTCCAGCTCCTTATTATACTTGCGTGCATTTTTCTCCTGCTGCATTTGCTGATTTAGCTGTCGCATGGACTTCAAGTATTGATGCCGCTGTCAAAAAAGGGATTAGTTATCTGAAACCAGACCCAATGCCTAATATTGCGGCATTTTGTGGGCCACAAAATTCAATCGTCCTAAAAAAACTCAATTCAAAGTACACGAAAGGCAATTGGTTTGATTCGCAAGGCCAATTGATCGGAAGTATATTTGATAATATAAATTTAAACACAGGGATTTATTCAGCTACGTTGAATGATAGCTTAGGACGTGAATTTACGATTCCGGCTTTGCAGATTTCAAATTTAAATCCGCCTTCAGCACCTAGCATCAAAGCCTTAACGGATACGCTTTTCTGTGCGAATACCTCCGTGAATTTGCAGGCAATCGAAGGTAAAGTGTCCTACATTTGGAATACGGGTAGTTTGGAGCCAACGATTACAGTGAATAATACAGGCGTTTTTCGTGTGAAAACTGTTGATGATTTAGGGTGTGTTTCTGAATTTTCAAAAGCTGTCTCCACGCAAAGTTATCCCCAGCCTCAGGCTCCCACAATTAGTGCAATGTCACCTTATTATTTGTCAACGGGTCAGCGTATTCTAGGATTAGATTATGTTTGGTATCTGAATGGAAGTAAAATTCCAGCTATGAATAACAGCTTCAACCTTCATGTAAAAGCTTCAGGTGCATATCAAGCCCGGGCTTCAACCGTCTACCCTAAAGGTCTTACTTGTTTGTCTAATTTATCAAATGAAATAATTTACCAACTTCCTGGAGGAAATGGGCTAGTTACTTATCCAAATCCCGTTTCACAAGAATTAATTATTCAATCGCAATTTGATTTGGTTGGTTCGAAATATTTTGTGTACGGACTAGATGGTCGTGAAGTTTTACAGGGAATAATAGACGATTCTGTTGAGTTTAAGGTTAGCGTAGGATCTCTTAATTCTGGCACGTATAAATTAGTGATTATATCGCTAGATTTAGGGGTGCTTCAAAAAACCATTGTTATTGATAATCATTAATAAAAAAAGCCATCCGTCAATTGACAGATGGCTTTTCTCTTATTATTAAAAGCTTACGCTAACGCTGCTTTTAAGTTAGTATCCAAAGCTTCTAAGAACTCTTCCGTATACAAGTAGTGCTCACCATGATTCACTTTGTTTCCGTGAATACATACGGCTAAGTCTTTCGTCATTTTACCTGACTCAACTGTCTCAACACATACTTTCTCCAATGTTTGGCAGAAGTTAATTAAAGCCGCATTGTTATCTAATTTGCCACGGAATTCTAATCCACGTGTCCAAGCAAAAATTGATGCAATTGGATTCGTCGATGTAGGCTTTCCAGCTTGGTGATCACGGTAGTGACGTGTAACCGTTCCGTGTGCAGCCTCAGCTTCCATAACCTTTCCATCTGGAGTAATCAATACAGAAGTCATTAAACCTAATGAACCGAAACCTTGTGCAACCGTATCCGACTGAACGTCTCCGTCATAGTTTTTACAAGCCCAAACAAAGTTACCATTCCATTTCAAAGCAGATGCAACCATGTCATCGATTAAACGGTGCTCGTAAACGATTCCCGCAGCGTCAAATTTCGCCTTGTAATCTGATTGGTAGATTTCCTCAAAAATATCCTTGAAACGACCATCGTATTTCTTCAAGATCGTATTCTTGGTCGATAAATATAATGGCCATCCTTTGCTCAATGCCATGTTAAAGCATGAGTGTGCAAAGCCTTTAATTGATTCGTCAGTGTTGTACATTGTTAACGCAACACCATCTCCTTTAAAGTTGTATACTTCAAATGTTTGTGCTTCGCCACCTTCTTCCGGTGTGAATGTTACTGTTAATTTACCTTTTCCTTTTGTTACGAAATCGGTTGCTCTATACTGATCGCCAAATGCGTGACGGCCAATCATGATCGGTGCGGTCCAGTTTGGTACTAAACGTGGCACATTTGAACAAACGATAGGCTCACGGAAAACAGTCCCATCCAAAATGTTACGAATCGTACCATTTGGAGACTTCCACATTTGCTTTAAATCGAATTCTTTCACACGTGCTTCATCCGGAGTGATTGTCGCACATTTGATTCCAACACCGTATTTTTTGATAGCCTCAGCTGCCTCAATCGTTACTTGGTCATTCGTTTCATCACGATACTCTACACCTAAATCGTAGTATTTAATATCTACATCGACGTAAGGCAAGATCAATTTATCTTTGATAAATTTCCAAATGATGCGAGTCATTTCGTCTCCATCAAGCTCAACGACCGGGTTGGCCACTTTAATTTTTTCCATTTTGATACAGATTGTTTATAAGCTTTCAAATAATCGGGCTTAGGCACGATTAATCTTGCAAAGGTAAATAAGGAATTCTTTTTTATTCACGATTTTGAGGTAAATTTGAAGGATTGACCCAATATTTTTTATGGAAACGGTTATTAAGATTGCCTGTCAGGATGAAAAAGGTCTCGTGCATAAAATCACAGGCATTTTATTCGAAAAATTATTAAATGTCACGCGCACCAATGAATTTGTGGATGAAGCATTTAATCAGTTTTTTATGCGTATTTCCTATGTAGGGGATTGTGATATTCAAATTCTTAAAAATGAGTTAACTGCCGTTTTGCCTAAAGGCGCAATGGTAGATATCATCCCGCCTGCATTAAAACGTGTCGTCTTATTAGTAACCAAAGAGCATCACTGCCTGGGAGACTTATTAATTCGGTCGCAATTCCAAGATCTACCTTTCCAAATTGAAGCGGTCATCGGGAATCATGCCATTTTACAAGGCCTGTGCGCGCAATTTCAAATGCCGTTTCATCTCATTAGCGCTGATGGACTGGAACGCGAAGCTCATGAAAAGCTTGTTGAAGCCCAAATTGATGCCTATTCGCCGGATTATATTGTTTTGGCGAAGTACATGCGCATCTTGACTCCGAGCTTTTCAGCGAAATATTTAGGTCGCATGATTAATATTCATCACTCCTTTTTGCCCGCGTTTGTGGGGGCGAAGCCTTACCAACAAGCCTTTGATCGTGGCGTTAAGATTATCGGTGCCACCGCACATTTCGTGACAGATGACCTCGATGAGGGACCGATTATTTGTCAAGATGTTGTGGCTGTGAATCATAGTTATTCAGCAAAAGAGATGGCTAAAGCCGGAAAAGATGTGGAGAAGATTGTCTTAGCGAATGCCTTAAAGATGGTTTTCGAAGATCGAGTTTTCATGCATCAGAATAAGACCATCATTTTTGATTAAGAATTTGCTCCAAAATGCGTAAATTGCATTCCTTTTTTATCATACTATGTTTGAAAATTTAAGTTCCAAGTTAAGTACCGCGATGCGGACCCTCAAAGGAAACGGACGCATCACCGATGTGAACGTTGCCGCGACCGTCAAAGAAATTCGTCGGGCGTTAATGGATGCCGACGTAAACTATAAAGTTGCCAAAGAAATCACAGATCGCATCAAGGATCAGGCCATGGGCCAGAAAATCTTGATCGCTGTTGAACCAGGCCAATTATTAGTTAAAATCGTTCAAGAGGAGTTGACCCAATTAATGGGTGGAACCAAACAAGATATTAACCTGAAAGGTGACCCCGCGGTTGTTTTAATCGCAGGTTTGCAAGGTTCGGGTAAAACGACTTTCTCGGGTAAATTAGCCCAACATATTAAAAAAGGAGGCAGAAATGTCTTGTTGGTAGCCTGTGATATTTATCGTCCCGCTGCGATTGACCAATTGAAAGTATTGGGGGAGCAAGTGGACGTGGAAGTTTACGCTGAACCCGAAAATAAAGACGCTGTTTCCATCGCACAAAATGCCTTGTCTTATGCCCGTAAAATGGGTAAGAAAGTCGTGATTGTCGATACAGCGGGTCGTTTGGCTGTTGATGAAGCCATGATGAATGAGATTGCTGCTGTAAAAGAAGCCATTCGCCCAACCGAAATTTTGTTCGTAGTGGATTCCATGACAGGACAAGATGCGGTGAATACAGCGAAGACTTTCAACGATCGCTTGAATTTTGATGGGGTTGTCCTAACAAAATTAGATGGTGATTCACGTGGGGGTGCCGCACTTTCTATTCGTCAGGTTGTAGATAAGCCGATCAAGTTTATCTCAACAGGTGAGAAAATGGAAGCATTGGATTTGTTCTATCCAGACCGGATGGCAAATCGTATTTTGGGCATGGGTGACGTGCTTTCCTTGGTTGAACGTGCTCAACAAGCTTTTGATGAAGAAGAAGCAGCCCGCTTAAACAAGAAGATTCGTCAAAACAACTTCTCATTCGAAGATTTCTATGCGCAATTGCAACAAATCAAGAAGATGGGTAATATCAAAGATTTGATGGGCATGGTTCCGGGTATGGGCCAAGCTGTGAAGGATGTGGATATTTCAAATGACTCGTTCAAGCCAATTGAAGCTATTATCCAATCAATGACCTTGAAAGAGCGTCAAAACCCCGATATTTTGAACCCGACGCGTAAAAACCGCATTGCAGCTGGATCGGGGACATCGATCCAACAAGTCAATGGCTTGTTGAAGCAATTTGAAGACATGCGTAAAATGATGCGCATGATGAACAAAGTGCAAGATGGTAAAATGAAAATGCCGAACATGGGAAACATGTTCAAACGATAAAATTTGGCAAAGCCTTGATTCTATTTACGAATCAAGGCTCCCAATTCCTTCTCAAAGCGCGTGATCAATCGATCCATCGTCGCATCAATCACTTTATCAGTTAGTGTTTGAGTTTCATCTTGTAGGATGAATGAAACGGAATAGGATTTCTTTCCTTCTCCTAAATTCTTACCCACATACACATCAAAAACAGCTACGCTCTTCAGTAAATTCTTTTCCGTTTGTTCCGCCACACGTTGAATGGCTTGCAAGCTGACCGTTTGGTCTAATACGAGCGATAAGTCGCGACGCACCTCTGGGAACTTTGAAATTTCTTGATATACGAAGTTTCCTTTCTCTTGCTTCATCCAGAAATCCCAATCGAAATCTGCCATGAAAACTTCCTGTTTCACGTCGAATTTTTGAGCCAATTTCGGATGCACTAATCCTAGCGAAACGACTGGTTTTTTGTTGACCGTAATCGTTAAACCATAGGCAAACACCTGCGATTGTTCAATCACCGTCGTGTCAAATTGCGCTACGCCCAATTGCTTCATCGTCGCAATTACTTGCGCATATAATTGGTGCAATTGACTTTTTTGTGGCGCATGCGACCAGGTTTCCCCTTCCGCAAGTCCCGTTGTATAAAGCGCCAAATGGCGTTTTTCGATAAACTTCTCACCTTTTTTATGGTAAGTCTTTCCGAATTCGAAAAGTTTCAAGTCTTTTTGTCGGCGGTTAATATTGTGCGCCAAAACCTCCAAACCATGGAATACCAAATGCTGACGCATGACGCCTAAATCTTCCGATAATCGGTTTAAGATTTCGACTGTGTCAAACGTAAGATCCTTGGCGATTAAGCCATGGTATTCTCCTTTTGTCAAAGAATTGCTGATGATTTCTTGGAAACCTTTGGCAGCTAAACTTTGTCCAATCGTCAATTGAACTTTTTCCTTATCGAGGGCCGGGAATTCTGAGATGAATTTGGCACTTAAATTTTCCGATAAAGGAATGTTATCCAACCCATGGATGCGAAGAATCTCTTCAATGATATCTGCTTCACGTGTAACATCCACACGGTATGCTGGAGCTATAGCGATAAAACCTTCAGATAATTTATTTTTTAATTCAAAATCTAAAGCAACAAGAATTTCTTGGATGCGTTCCGCGCCGATTTCAATCCCGATGAGCTGTTTGATGCGCACATAGGTCATTTGAATTTCTGCCAAAACCGGTTTTTCTGGATAATAATCCACCAAGTCGGAGCTGATCTGTCCACCTGCGATTTCTTGGATTAACAAGGCTGCATATTGAATTGCAAAAGCTTTGGCTTCAATGTCTGTTCCACGTTCGAAACGGAAAGATGCATCTGTTTTTAAGCTATGAATTTGCGCTGCCTTACGGATACGTTCGGGTTTGAAGTATGCAACTTCCAAATAGATACGAGTCGTTGAATCTTGAATGGATGAATCCGCTCCCCCCATAACACCGGCTAAGCCAATCGGTCCTTCAGCATCACAGATCATGATTTCTTCTCCCGATAAAGTGCGCTCAGCGCCATCAAGCGTTACAAATTTTGTACCTGCTTTTGCTTGGTCCACGATTAATTTTCCTCCACGTAATTGATTCCAGTCATACGCGTGCATCGGTTGGCCTAAACCATGGCAAATGTAATTCGTCACATCGACAATGTTATTGATGGGACGTAAGCCAATAGCCGATAAACGCTCTTGTAACCAAGCAGGTGATGGGCCAACTTGAACGCCATCAATTGTTAGTCCACAAAAACGTGTGCAGCCTGTGTCTTGAATTTTGACCTCGATAGGGAATGAATTATTGGCAACCTTAAATCCAGATACATCGGGTAGTTTTACCTCGATTCCGCTGACAGCTTTGATGTCGCGCGCTACACCCCAGTGCGATGCTGCATCTGCACGGTTTGGCGTCAGGCCGATTTCCAATACAAGGTCTGAGTCGATTTGGAAATATTGCGCTGCCGGAGTTCCGTTAGGCAATGTTGTATCTAAAATCAAGATGCCATCATGCGATGTGCCGATGCCAATTTCGTCTTCAGCGCAAATCATGCCCTCAGAAGGTTGACCGTAGACTTTACGTTTTTCAATCGTAAAAAGCGCTTTCCCTGTATTGTCGTACAAAGTCGTGCCCGGAGTTGCGACAATCACTTTTTGGCCTGCAGCAACATTCGCCGCGCCACAAACAATCGTCAATATTTCGTCAAGTCCAGCGTCAACAGTTGTCAGACTGAGCGTTTTTTCTTTTACTTCAAATTTTTCACAGGTCAAAACTTCACCTACAACGAACCCACGTAAACCTCCAGGGATTTTTTCGTGTGCTTCGATGCCCTCCACCTCTAAACCTGTATTTGTTAATAATACATCGAGTTCCTCTGCTTGACCTTGTTGGGGCAAACGAGCCAAATCAATAAAATCACGTAACCAATTAATCGAAATCTTCATGTTGCTGAATTAGCGGGATAACTTCATTTTATAATCCACAGAAACCTTCCCGCGGGTAATGTCACTTAATTTGTTTTTGATCATGCGTTTTTTGACAACATTCAGGTGATCCGTAAATAAAATCCCTTCGATGTGATCGTATTCATGCTGAATGATACGTGCGGCAAAGCCTTCGAAAACGTCAGTTCTTTCTTCACCTTTCTCCGTCCAGTAATGGATTTTGACATATTCGGGTCTAAAAACTTCACCACGAATGCCTGGAATGGAAAGACAGCCCTCTTCGAATCCCCACTCTTCGCCTGTTTCGTCTAAGATAGTTGCGTTCACAAAAACCTTTTTGAAATCAATTAACGATGGGTCGATGTCCTCTTCTTCTTCTCCTTCATTCATGGGTCTACCATCAACAACGAAAAGGCGAATGTCCATGCCAATTTGTGGTGCTGCAAGGCCTACGCCACTAGCTGCATACATGGTTTCAAACATGTCTTCAGAAAGCTTAACTAAATCAAGGGAACTGAAATCAACAGGTTTTGCCACTTTGCGTAGGACCGGGTCGCCGTAGGGGATGATGGGATATATCATTGTCTATAAAAAATCAAACGGCAAATTTAACGAAAAAACGGGAAAATGTGGAATTTTTAAAAGCGAATGGAGTCCTTTGGTTTCCTTATTTTTTTGTAATTTGCGAAGATTATGAAACCTAAGTTGTTTTTTGATATAAGATAAAAATATGAATCGTAACTTTTTTAAAGCACATCCTTGGCATGGTA
>JAHEAY010000230.1 GCA_024642485.1 Cytophagaceae bacterium | reverse complement strand
CCGACAAGGTTCCAAAGTTCAGGTGAAACACATAGTCGAAATATTGAATCATGCTTAGTCACGCGGAGGCTTCAGAGAAATTTATTGCGGATGCTGAGCGGACCGACTGGCATGATGAAACTTTGTGGTTTGTGCGCGCTAAACGGGATAAGGCATCGAAGGTTTTACCCGAATGGGAAGCCTTGCGTGAACATGCCTCACAAATCAAAGATCATACCTTAGCGAATTTAGGAAGCTATTTGCAGGCCTTTGAAGCCAAAGCGCAAGCGAATGGAATTAAAGTACATTGGGCGAAAGATGCGGCGGAGCATAATGCCATTGTGCATGGAATTATTGCTGCACAGGGTTCGCAATTGCTTGTGAAGAGCAAGTCCATGTTGACCGAAGAATGTCATTTGAACGATTATTTAGCCAAAAATGGTATCGAAGTCGTCGATACGGATTTAGGGGAACGCATTGTTCAATTCAGAAAAGAAGCACCCAGTCACATTGTTTTACCTGCGATCCACCTGAAAAAAGAGGATGTAGGGGAGACATTTCACCAGCATTTAGGTACCCCTAAAGGCAATAAAGATCCTCAGTTTTTGACAGAGGCTGCACGCCATCATCTTCGGGGGCATTTTCTGGCTTCAGAAGTGGCGATTACGGGAGTGAATTTTGCTGTGGCCGAAACGGGCGAATTCGTAGTTTGTACGAATGAGGGAAATGCAGATATGGGGGCACATTTAGCCAAAGTACATATTGCCTGCATGGGGATTGAAAAGATTATTCCAAAACGAGCGGATTTAGCAGTGTTTTTACGGTTACTTGCCAGAAGCGCTACGGGTCAATTAATCACGACGTATTCCTCGCATTTTCACCAACCGCGTGAGGGCCAGGAAATGCACATCGTGTTGTTGGATAACGGTCGGACGCGTCAGCTCGCCGACCCGAAATACAAGAATTCCTTGAAATGCATTCGCTGTGCGGCTTGTTTTAATACCTGTCCGGTGTATCGTAGAAGTGGGGGACATAGTTATCACCAACCCGTGGCAGGTCCTATTGGCTCCATTTTAGCCCCTAATATCGATAAAAAGGCCAATGCGGATTTGCCTTTTGCGAGCACTTTATGTGGATCTTGTTCGAATGTCTGTCCGGTGAAGATTAATATTCATGAGCAATTGTGGTTTTGGCGTCAGGATTTGATGGCCGCTGGTTTAGCGCCGGTTTCTAAGTCGATGGGAATGAAGCTGATGGCATTTGTATTAGCTCATCCGATGATTTATCGAATGGGTGGTGCTGTAATGCGTCGCTTTTCTAGTCTATTAAATACACGTTTAAATCCTTGGTACAAACAGCGGGAAATGCCTGTTGCGCCGAAGGAGAGTTTTCAAGCATGGTACCAAAAACGATGAGCGCAAGAGAAGAAATATTGGGGAAAATCGGTGCTCAGGAAACCGTGAAACATCCGGGAGCTTTTCAAGGAGCTTCTTCGGATTTTGACTTCAAGGCTTCCTTGGAAGTGGTGGGAGCACGCGTGGTGAGTCCTGAGGAATTAGCAGTTTTATTTCCTGGTCGGCGACGTTATGATAAAACCATGGATGGCTTGAGTTTGGCGGAAGTGGAAGTATTGGAAATTGATGGGGAGTTTGGCGTCGCGGAAAATGGGGCGATTTGGTTGACGGAAGAGGCGATGCCGCATCGGGTGGCGCCGTTTATTTGCCAACATTTAATTATTAATGTTTCTGAAATTGTTCCTACGATGCATGCGGCATATGAGCGCTTGGGAGGAGTCAATTCGGGGTTTGGTTTATTTTTAGCCGGTCCATCGAAGACCGCAGATATTGAGCAATCGCTCGTGATTGGTGCACATGGTGCTCGTAGTTTAACCGTCGTTATCAGAATTTGAACGCTGCCAGGGTCGTAGACTTCCTGGCAGCGTCAAATTTTCGAAGCGAAAGATACCCGTTTATTCGTTCAGGAACTTGATTTTCTTTCGTGAAAGCTGATAATTTGGCTGGATTTGCTGTACTTTAACGGTGGTTTGGGGTGACGCTGCCGGGGTCGCAGACCCCGGCAGCGTCTATCGAAAAAATCACTATATTGTGACGTAAACCTATTCAATTATGTCTGTTTCAAGAAGAAAATTCCTGGGTCAATCCGTCCTATCCTTAGCGGCATTTAGCATCGTACCCCGACATGTACTCGGGAAGGGCTTTATTGCTCCTTCAGACCAACTCACCAAAGCGATCATCGGTACCGGCGGCATGGGTCGCGGTCATATCCCCTATGCGGGAACGCGCGTTGTTGCCTTATGTGACGTCGATAAGAAAAACCTCCAACTCGGCTTAGACAAAGTAGAGAAAGGAGTGAAGGCATTCTCGGATTACCGCGAAATGATTCAGTTGCCCGAAGTGGACATCGTTCACGTAGCTACTCCACCACATTGGCATGGCATTATGGCTGCAGATGCGGCGCGTGCAGGAAAAGATGTTTGGTGTGAAAAACCGATGACTCGAACCATCGGTGAAGGACAGAAATTAAAAGAAGCGATTC
>JAHEAY010000227.1 GCA_024642485.1 Cytophagaceae bacterium | reverse complement strand
CGATTTCGCCCTTGGAAAGTTATTTATGTCGAGTTTTTCGAATTGAAATCGACTGCAATGAAAAGAGAAAAAGAATTAAAATCTAGTAAGGGAAGAACTTTTTTAAGAAGCCTCTTATAAGATCGTTGGGCTCATATCCGTCGGCCGACGGACGTCAGTTCGAGTCTGGCCCCCTCTACTATAAAAAAGACAAGTGGAAAGGCTTGTCTTTTTGTTTTTAAAGTCCACTCACAAAAACATCCCCAGCGTTACACGAACACAATGCCTTAAAAATAAACGACCACTAAATAAATCTTTCTTTACGCGTGAATTTCAATTTCATAGGTTTGCATGGATTTGATTAATCAATGCGCATGAAAACAACCCTAAAACTACCCGAATTACAAACATGTTTAATCTCAGATGTCATCTACATCGAAGGAAAAAGCAATTACAGTATTATTTACACCAAAACGGCAGGCCCCATTACGATGGCCAAAACGCTCAAGAAATTTGAGTCGCAGTTGAGACTTCATCCTTTTTTACGTATTCATAAGTCATATTTAATTAATCAAGACCAATTGGCCAGCCAAACACTGAGTCCTGATAATACGCTTCAATTATCCAACGGAACTTTACTTCCCGTTTCAAGACGCAAACGAGAACAGATAAAAAAATCCTTATAAAAAAAGGGCTTCCAATTGGAAGCCCTTTTTTTATGCTGTTAAATCAAGTTCTTACTTACCAGCTGGAGCAGCTAACAAATCAAAGAATTGATCCAATTTAGGAGTTACGATAATTTCCGTACGACGGTTTTGCTTACGACCTGCACGACTATTGTTTCCTGATTGTGGCTCAAATTCACCACGACCACCCGCAGTCATACGCTCTGGATCTACGCCAAATTTCGTTTGTAACACACGAACAACAGCAGTAGCACGCATCGCACTTAAATCCCAGTTATCTTTGAATTCTGGCGTTGAAATTGGCACAGCATCAGTATGACCTTCAACCAAAATATCTAAACTTTTGTGATCATTCACCACTTTCGCAACTTTCGCTAACACAGCTTCAGCTTTCGTGTTAACACGTGCCGAACCAGAAGCAAACATCAACTTATCTGAGATTGAGATATAAACAACACCTTTCTTAACTTCAATAGAAACATCTTCATCGTTCACATCAGCCAAAGAACGCTTCAAATTCATCACCAATGATAAATTAACTGAATCTTTCTTTTGAATCGATGAGTTCAAATCTTTGATGTATTTACCCTGCTCATTCAAAGCATCCAATGATTTACGAATACTTTCAGCACCTGATTTATTAATTACGGATAAGTCAGATAAACGATCTAACAAGTTCGTATTCGTTTTCTTCATGTAATCTAATTGCTCTTGCAAAGATTTCAATTGACCATTTTTAGCCTCTAAATCCGCATCACGCTTCTTAACTTCTCCTTGCAAACTCGCTGTTAATGATTGACAATCAGCTAAATCAGATTTTGCACGTGCAACAGCTTGATCACTACTCGCTTGCAATTCCGTTAAACGCGACTGCAATTCTGTCATCTTTTTCTTGCTCGCACAAGAGGTAAACAAAAATGGCAACATCGCCAGTACCCAAATTAATTTTTTCATAAACGTATAATTAAAGGAATATGGTAAATAAGTATTTTAACAAAAGTAAAAATCAAAAATAGATATTTTGTCCTGAATAACGAAAAATTTAAAAAATATACCCGTTTTTTCTAATAGCCGCCTCAGCGATCATTCGACGAGATTCGATTAAATTTTTAGGGTCGATCTTCGTAAATCGTTTCAACCCCATTAATAGGACATTCAATTCATCTCCTTTGGCAAAACCCATGATAACTTCTCTTCCAGAATTGGCTATCTTATCCATGGCTTCATGTAAATATACCAAAGCGCACTCACGTGCAATTTGATGTTTTTCTTCACCCTCCCGCTGAATTAATTTATCCACACGCACCAAAGCAGATTCTGCCACATAGACTTCAATCATCATGTCAGCTATGCCCATCAAAATCTCTTGCTGGTGCTCAATCTCTGTCGTAAACTTCTGAATCGCCGCACCCGCTGTCATCAAAATTGCCTTTTTCGCATTGACAATCCCCTTATATTCTTTCCCAAATACCCCTTCAGGCACGTCGGTTGAGAAATCCGGAACTCCCAAAATTTCCTTTCCTACCGCCATCGCTGCAGACATTAATTCAATCTCCCCTTTCATGGCGCGTTTTAATACCGTGCCTACTGCCAGCAGACGATTGATTTCATTTGTCCCTTCAAAGATTCGATTAATACGAGAATCACGATATGAGCGCTCCATCGGAGCCTCGGCTGAAAATCCCATCCCACCATAAATCTGCACCCCTTCATCCGCAACATAATCCAAGACCTCTGATCCATGCACCTTTAAAATCGCACATTCAATTGCAAATTGCTCAACGCCCTTTAACTTCGACTCTGCATCAGCCATACCCGATGCCTTCAAGCTTGCAATGGATTCATCGATATTTTGACCGGCACGGTAACATGCAGACTC
>JAHEAY010000040.1 GCA_024642485.1 Cytophagaceae bacterium | reverse complement strand
CTCCGCCTTGTGACTCAAACGAATTCCCATGGTTTTTTTCAAGGCCATAAAGATTACAAAAGTTAGCACAAATGAGAATACGGAAATAACTGATACGCCAATTAACTGCGTGATGAATTGCGCGCTTTCCCCTGTAATAAATAGGCCATTCTTTTGCGAGAATAAACCTACCGCAATGGTTCCAAAGAAACCATTTACCCCATGCACCGCTACCGCACCTACGGGATCGTCTACTTTCATTTTGTCTACGACCACAACAGCGATATCAACAATCGTACCCGCAATGAATCCGATGATTAATGCCGAATCAGGACTAACGACATTACATCCAGCTGTAATAGCCACAAGACCAGCAAGGACGCCGTTGATGACCATCGTAATATCAACCTTCTTGTAGCGCATGAAGGTGTAAAGCATTGTTGCGATACCTCCTGCTGCTGAGGCTAAGAAAGTATTCGTAGCTACGGAACCAATTAAATCCCATTTGCCCACGGCTCCTAGCGTTGATCCGGGATTAAAACCAAACCATCCAAACCAAAGGATGAATGCACCTACTGCTGATAAGGTTAAATTATGTCCCGGAATTGCATTTGCAGTTCCATCTTCATTGTATTTTCCTAAACGTGGACCTAACACAATAGCACCAGCTAATGCTGCAAAGCCTCCCATGGCATGAATAGCAGCGGATCCTGCGAAGTCATTGAATCCGCGTAGGGCTAACCAACCGTTTGGATTCCAAACCCAATTCGCTGCTAATGGATACATCACCGCACTAAAAATGGCAACATAAATAGCATAAGACCACATCTTCATACGCTCTGCTACGCCGCCCGAAACGATTGAGATAGCAGCTACCGCAAATCCCATTTGGATAAACCAAAAAAGTGAATTCGAAATCGTCAATCCCAAACCTAAATCACCTTGGATAATTCCCGTATCAAAAGCCCAATATCCATTGGATTTACCATAGGCAATGCCGAAGCCCACCAAATAAAAGGCGACACCCCCAAACATGATGTCAATCATGACTTTGGCGATAATACTCACGGCGTTTTTCGAACGGACAAATCCAGCCTCAAGCAAGGCAAATCCTCCTTCCATTTGAAAAATAAGTGCTGCGCATAAGGCAACCCAAACCGTATCAATTGCGTGTGTTAATTCCGCTTGCTGAGCAGCAAGGGTAGCAGATTCATTCATGGTTTTGTTTTTTGTATATAATGCTTAATCCCTGCAAAAATAAAAAACGATTTGGAATTTATCGCAATTAACTTGAACTTTAATCTATATTATAAACCTATTTCAACATGCTTAAAAGAATAAGTTTCGTAGGACTCACTTGTTTGATGTCCGTGGGTGTTTTCGCCCAAAATCCCTCTTTAATACCCATTCCTACCAAAGCCGTTTACGCCAAAGGTGCTTATGCCTTAAATAAATCCATCATTATTGCTGGACCTAAGAACGAAGCTTTGGCTTCCACATATGCAAACCTGACTGATAAGTTGACGCGTATTGCCGGCAAAAAAGTTCAATGGTTATATGACCAAAGTTCGGTCGCTTCTTTAGCTGCCATTCGGTTCAAATTGAATACCAATCCAGATGCTACCTTAGGAAATGAAGGCTATCAATTAGTTTCTGATGCGAAAGGGGTTCAGATTACGGCCAATAAACCTGCGGGTTTGTTTTATGGTATTCAAACCTTATTACAATTAATGCCTAAAGAAATCGAGTCGGCTCAAGCCGTGACTGGTGTTAATTGGAAGATTCCATATGCGAATATTTCGGATACACCTCGTTTTGCTTGGCGTGGGATGATGATGGACGTAGCCCGACATTTCTTTACAAAAGAAGAAGTGAAACGCTTCATTGATGAAATGGTCGCATACAAATACAATGTTTTGCACTGGCATTTAACGGACGATGAAGGTTGGCGTGTGGAAATTAAATCCTTGCCCAATTTGACGAAAAAAGGTGCATGGAATGTGAAAAAAGAAGGTCATTTTACGAGCTTTTCGAAACCACTTCCAGATGAGCCTCGCACGTATGGCGGATTTTATACGCAAGAAGATATCAAAGAAATTATCAAATACGGTCAGGAGCGTTTTGTTAATATTATGCCTGAAATCGATGTGCCTGGTCACTCGATGGCTGCGATTGCATCCTATCCAGAACTTTCTTGTACACCTGAGGCTGTGAATTACCAAGTGATTTCAGGGGAACCTTTTATCGATTGGTCGCACGGACACCCTGAGGCATTGCAAGACAATACGCTTTGTCCTGCTAATGAGAAAGTATATACGTTCTTAGATAAAGTGATGGGCGAAGTTTCGCAACTATTCCCTTTCGAATACATCCACATGGGTGGTGATGAATGTCCGAAAAACTATTGGGATAAAAATCCACAAATCTTAGCGATGCGCAAGGAATTAGGCCTTAAGAATTCGCAAGAAGTTCAAGCACATTTTGTGCGCCAACTTGAGAAAATTATTTCCTCGAAAGGCAAACGCATGATGGGTTGGGATGAAATCCTAGAAGGTGGTGGACTTCCGAAAAACACAGCTGTGATGTCTTGGCGTGGTATGGATGGTGGCATTCAAGCGGCTAAAGATGGGCACGAAGTTGTGATGACTCCTAATAATCATGTGTATATCGACTTGATGCAAGGCGATAAAGCCATCGAACCTCCGGTTTACAAAACAGTCCGTTTACGCGACTCCTATGCGTTTAATCCGGTTCCTGAAGGTGTGGATGCCAAATTAGTTAAAGGAGGTCAAGCAAATCTTTGGTCGGAGCAATTATTCAATTACCGCCATTTACAATACATGACTTATCCACGTTCTTTCGCGGTTGCAGAGGCTTTGTGGTCGGAGCCAGCGAACCGCAACTGGGATAATTTTGTGGGTCGAGTGGAAGCACACATGGCACGTTTTGATGTTGCACAGAAAAAATATGCGCCGAGTATGTATGAGCCGATCATCGACGTGAAACGTAATGCAAATGGGGAATTGACAGTACAATTAAGCACGGAAATTTCAGGGCTAACGATTCATTACAGTTTCGATCATTCGTTCCCAGATCAATTTTATCCGGAAGCGAAAGGTTCAGTTGTGGTGCCTAAAGATGCGACTGTCATGAAAATTGTCACATACCGCGGAAACAAAGCCATGGGAAGAACGATAGATTTGACTATTGCAGATATGATTAAACGCGCGAAATAAGGATGAAAAAGATACTCGTTTTATTATTATTTGCTTTCGTCGCTCAGGCGCAAAGCTCTTTTGAGAAAAAGTCTTTTGAAACAAAAGAGGGTCAGGTTTTACCTTATCAAATTCTGTTGCCCAAAGACTTTAAGCCCGGAAAGAAATATCCTTTGCTGGTCGTATTGCATGGGGCAGGGGAGCGGGGGACCGACAATGAAGCCCAAATGAAATATGGCAAAAGCGTATTTATGGATTCGTTGAATCGGGTTAATTTTCCAGCGATTGTTATTTTCCCGCAATGTCCGAAAGAATCTTATTGGTCATCGGTGAAAATTAATCGGTCTACGGTCCCTACGACATTTATTTTCGATTATTCTGCACCGATCAATTGGCCTTTGCAGGCTGTCATAGATTTGATTAAATCCATCAAACATGATAAAAAACGTACCTACATCATGGGTCTCTCCATGGGAGGAATGGGTACGATGGAAGCGGTTTCACGCAATCCCAAGATGTTTGCGGCAGCTTCTCCAATTTGCGGTGGAGCGGATTTAGGCTATGTGGCTAAATATGCCAAACGCGTTCCTTTATGGGTTCATCATGGAGATGCGGATATTGTCGTTCCGGTTCGTCATTCGCGCGAATTAGTGAAAGCGGTTCAAGATCAAGGTGTTGAGATTCGTTACACCGAATATCCAGGTGTCAACCACAACTCTTGGGATAATGCTTTCAAACAGCCAGAATTGCTTTCATGGATTTTCAGTCATCGTAAATGATTTTAAATCTTCTATTCTTTATTTTATCGTATTTGCCTATCGGGGTGCCCAATATATCGGGTGCCTCGACGGCTTCTACGACGAATTATTTGTCGATCAAAAAAGGCTATTTCATGTCCTACAACGGGGTAGAAGGTCGGGCAAATTGGGTCGGATGGACGCTGCGTGCCTCGGATGTGGGGCCAGTTGGTCGCTCAGAAAGGTTCCGACAAGACGATGGGTTTCCACGCGGATTCAAGATTGTAGATGAAAAAGATTACCGGGAATCCGGTTATGATCGTGGGCATTTATGCAATTCCGAGGATCGTACTACCTCAGAGTTTTTGAATGAGGAGACATTTTTGATGTCCAACATGATTCCACAATCTCCTGAATTAAACCGTGGCCCCTTTAAATTTCTCGAAGCTTATTGTCGGAAATTAGCCATTAAAAAAGGGCTGAATCTATTGATTTATGCGGGAGGAATTGGTTCCAAAGGTCGTTTGGCATCTGGCGTCATTGTCCCGATGTATTGTTGGAAAGCTGTTTACACACCTACGGATGTTTTTTATGTTGTTTTCCCCAATGAACATGAGATTAATAAGAATTGGAAGACCTATTTAGTCAGTAAGGATAAGTTGGAGAAAATGACGGGATATCAATTTCCTTGATGTCACTTACCTTTGGCAAACCTTGGAGGATTGCCAAAGGTAGTGAGGGAAGCGGACATTTGACCTGAAAAAACTGATAAAAAAAAGCCCGGCTAAACCGGGCTTTTCTTATTTCAACATATATTCCGCGAGCTTCTTTGCCGCCAGGAAATTCTCATATTCCAAAGGCGTTCTCCGGTTGTTCGTATATTCATTGTACAACCAAGGGTCGCCTAAGGCAAATACCTTTCCTTTTCCTACCTGAGCCACAGCCATCACAGGATAGCCTTGCAAGGTTGCAATGGATTTCGCAGGTACTGATAATTTCAACGTCGTAATCTCTTTGATGTAAACCTTTTTGATCGGATTGAATATGGGATTCCCAGGTTCAATTAACACCGTTCCTTGATCCCAATTACGTCCTTGAACGAAGTTTAAATTAGGCGCAACGAATTCAATACCAAAGCGACGGGCCAAAATATTAAATTGTGGGATTTCACAATTCGTGGTGTCGTTAGCTAATAAAATCAAGTTTCCGCCAGCCTTCACCCATGCCTCGATTTCGTCCGCAGCTTTGGCATTCATGTAATTCGGCTTAGCCGTTTCTTTCGGAGAATCTGGATCTACAATGATATAAACCGAGGCATTTTTCAAGTTTTCACGGGTAGGGGATGCGCCCAAGGTGTCAAGCGTAGCACCCAATTGCTCAAATTGAATACCCCATAAATGAAATCCTGAATCTTTACGATCCTCCCAAGTGTAATGGAATCGTTGGCCATTCTTTGTCTCATGGTTGAAGAAATAATCCAAAACCACTTTTTTGCCTTTACCCACAGGCAATTCTTGGGCAATTTCCATTTCTAGTGATGCCAAAATAAATGGCCCGACACCTTTTAAATCATCTTGACGCAATGGCTCGCTCAAATAATATTCATAGGATCCATCGCGATAAGGTGTACCACCTAAACCGCCTACACTAACTGTTTTCTCTAAATGAATATAGCCTGCCGCATCTGTTGTGATGAAGTTTTTCAAAGCACCTGCATAGGCTTTTTGTGCGGCTGCTAAATATGATGCTGGTAAATAGCCTTTACGCGCTCCTTTGGCAAAGGCATAGATAAACATATTCGATGCAGATGCTTCTAAATAGTTGCCTTTCCGACCAGGGAAATTGGGTACTTGGTACCAAAGGCCTGAAACTGGATCTTGAATCTTAAGCAAAGCTCCTGACAAATCCTGTAATTGCTTAATTAAAATCTTGCGTCCTGGGTGATTTGCGGGCATGTAATCCAATACATCGACAATTGCCATCTCATACCAACCCATCGAACGGCCCCAGAAATTAGGGGAGTGCCCCGTCTTTTTATCTGCCCAGGGTTGTGCGCGCGCTTGGTCATAGGCATGAATCAATAACCCAGTTTTAGCGTCTAAAGCACCTTTGTACATAAGTTCGAATTGTTTCACGATATCCGACCAATTATCCTCTCCCGTGATGCTGGAATATTCGGCATAAAAGGGCTCCAACATATATAAACCGTCTAACCACATTTGGTTCGGATAACGTTGTTTATGCCAAAATCCACCATCCGCATCGCGTGGCTGCGCAGCAATCTGGGCACGTAATTTGTCGGCGGCCTTTTTGTAACGCACATCGCCTAATTCTTGATACAAATACAATAACATACGACCCGTTGTGATGTTATCGGAATTGAATTCATTGAAATGGTAGGTGCGAATATTGCCCTGCTCATCCACAAAGCTGTCGATGTTCTTCTTGATGTAATTGAAATACTTCGCGTCTCCGGTTCGTTGGTACATTTTTTCCAAGGCCTTAAGAATTAAGCCTTGTTCATAATCCCAACCGGCAGGTTTCCCTACCTTGACGGCGATGGAATCCGCATGCGTGTGCATGATGCTTGCCGACATCTTTTCCGAATAGTTTTGGCCTTTCAAAACAAATCCCCCTACGAGTAGGAGGATTGAGAAAATTGATTTTTTCATATTATCGTAGTGCTGTAATTTCTGCAAAATCCATGTCGGTGTAATCTTTATTTTCACCCGCCATGCCCCAAATAAAAGAATAATTCTTTGTACCAGCTCCACTGTGAATTGACCACGGTGGTGAAATAATTGCCTGGTGATTGTGTACCCAAATGTGCTTGGTTTCATTCGTTTCGCCCATTAAATGCAATACCGCATGTTCAGGAGCAACATCGAAATATAGATAGGCTTCCATCCGACGATCATGTACGTGCGCTGGCATCGTGTTCCAAACAGAACCCGGTTCCAAAATGGTTAATCCCATCACTAATTGGCAAGATTGAATGCCTTCATTATGAATATACTTGTAAATCGTCCGGTGATTAGATGTTTCTAAGCTTCCCAAAACGACCGTTTGAACTTGTTCTTTGTCGAGTTTGGCACAAGGGAAAACCGCATGCGCTGGAGCTGATAAAATATAGAATTGAGCTGGATTTTCGCTAGATGCAGAACGGAAACTCACTTCTTTGGTTCCTCTTCCCACATATACAGCGCCTAATTTGTCAATCGTAAAATCTACTCCATCTGCGGTAACGGTACCTTTGCCACCTACATTGATCACGCCCAATTCGCGGCGCTCTAAAAAGTATTCAGCACGTAATTTTTCAGGATTAGGCAAATGTAGCGTGTTAATCACGGGCATTGCTCCACCGATGATCATACGATCGTAAATTGTGTACGTTAAATTGATATGATCCGCAGTGAAAATACGCTCAATTAAGAAATTATCTCTGATCTCTTGATTCGTAAAAGTGGAGACTTCCTTACGGCTCGCCTCAAATCGATAGTCCATTCGTTATGTTTTTTATTTGAAAGCGCCATTACGCCTAATTCTACTGTATATTTACACGTTTTATGTCAAAAGAATTCCCAAATAGCCTCGCGCATTTCTTGCTTTCTATCGGTTTTCAATCGATAGGGGAAAGTTTATGGCTGCATGAAAAAACAAAAGTACGTGTAAAAGCGATGCCAGGTGAAAGTCAGGAAGGAGATATTTGTATTTGGGAAGATCAATGGAATGCAAACCCTTTGCCGATTGAAAAGCAACTGATTGCTCGCGTGAATCCTCTGCGATCCGTTTTTGCGCGTGATACACGGATAGTTCCTATCGACGCGACAGTGGCGCGTGATTTTTTGGATAAGGAACATGTGAAGGGATTTTTAAAAGGTACATGCTATTTCGGATGCATCGTTCCGCCGCACCGCGTTTTTCGCGGGATTGAAAGTTCTTATTCCTTCGATGGAAATCCTTTATTAGCGGTGGCTGTTTTTGGTAAATCGATTACCATGAATGAACCAGGATTAGCGGGTTGTTTATCAGGTGAACTTATTGAAATTGCTACATTATCTAGCATCCGACTTGTAGGTGGATTAACTAAATTTCTTCAAGCATATAAAGACCTGTACCCAGATTTGCATAATGTAATGACCTATGTGGATAAGGAATGGAACACAGGAAAGGGGTTTATGGCTGTTGGTTTTGAAAAAGTGGGCGATACAGAACCAATCCGATTTGGAACCACAAGAATCAATAAAGGTAATTTGAAATTGCGCTATGTCTATGGAAAATAAGGTCTTAGTTCTTTTGGGGCCTACGGCTAGTGGGAAGACTTCTTTAGCCGTTGCGCTGGCGAATAAACTGAATGGGGAGATTGTATCCGCAGATTCAAGACAGATTTATCGCGGGATGGATATCGGTACAGGAAAGGATTTAGCCGAATATGGAAACGTGCCGTATCATTTGATCGATAATCATCAAATTGGTGATGTATATTCCGTCGCACATTTTCAAAAAGAAGCGCTCGATGCGATTCAAGAAATTACTTCCCGTGGTAAATTGCCGATTGTCTGTGGGGGTACGGGACTTTATTTAGAGTCTTTGATTAATCAATTTCAGTTTTCGCGCGTGCCGGATTTTTTAGAAGAATCCTTGAATTATGATTTAGATTTTCAGGTTTTTGGCTTGAATCCCGCTTTGGAAGTTCGTCGGGAACGAATCTCAAATCGTTTACATCTACGCTTGAAGGAAGGTTTGGTAGAAGAAGTTCAGGCTTTATTGGGTCACGGTATTTCGCAGGATGCACTCATTTGGATGGGACTTGAATACAAATGGGCCGTTCATTTTTTGAACGGAGAGATCTCAAGGGATCGATTTGAGCAAGGGCTGGAAGTTGCGATTCATCAGTTTGCCAAACGTCAGATGACCTATTTTCGCAAGATGGAGAAAGCAGGAATTTCCATAACTTGGATTCCGGATGCCCTTGATTTTCAGGGGAAAAGCGATTTTGTGATAAAAAATCTGTAATTTTTTTGTGGACACACTTGTAAAATGTCCGAAAAGCACTTACTTTTGCAATCTCATTACGAGACAGAGAGTTGGCAGAGTGGTCGATTGCGGCAGTCTTGAAAACTGTTGACTGTTACAGGTCCGGGGGTTCGAATCCCTCACTCTCTACGGAAAGCGAAACGCAAGTTTCGCTTTTTTTGTTTCTAGCAATTTTGGCTAAATTCGAATATGAAATTATACTTGGTTCCTACGCCCATTGGCAATTTAGAAGACATTACCTTGCGTGCGATTCGTATTTTGGGTGAAGTAGATGCCATTTTAGCAGAAGATACCCGAACTTCAGGTTCCTTATTAAAGCACTTAAATATTTCCAAACCGCTTTATGCCCACCATGCGCACAATGAACATGCGGGCGTTGCCGGAATTGTTAAATTATTAAAAGAAGGGAAGTCTTTAGCGCTGATTTCAGATGCGGGAACTCCTGGTATTTCAGATCCTGGATTTTTATTGGTAAAAGCTTGTGTCGAGCAAGGTATTGAAGTTGAAACGCTACCTGGTGCCACGGCTGTGATTCCAGCTTTAGTTAATTCAGGTTTCCCAATTGATCGTTTTGTTTTTGAGGGATTTTTGCCACACAAAAAAGGCCGACAAACCCGATGGAAAGCCATTGCGGAAGAGGAGCGGACAACGGTTTTATATGAATCACCGCATCGATTGGTGAAGGCATTGGAGCAAATGGTTGAGTTTGTGGGTGCTGAAAGATCGGTCATGGTAGCCCGAGAATTGAGCAAATTGCACGAGCAAATGGTTCGTGGGACGGCAGAAGAGGTTTTGGCCTATTTTACGGCACATCCAGATAAAGTCCGGGGAGAAATTGTCATTGTCATTGCGGGGAAATAACATGAAAAAGTTACTGTTTTTGTTGTTGGTATCTTTTGGTTTACAGGCTCAATTAAGCCCTCAGGCAGAAGTTTCCTTGATTACAATCGCTCCAGGAAAGGATCTGTATTCCGTTTTTGGGCATTCATCCATTTGGATTCAAGATCCTGCCAATGGCATCGATCGGGTGTATAGTTATGGTACTTTTGATTTTGATACGGAATTTTTCTATTGGAAATTCTTGAAGGGTACATTGCCTTATACGATTTCGGTCAATTCCATGCAGACCATTTTGGATTATTATGGCTCAATAGAACATCGGACGGTCAATATGCAGGTTTTGCACTTGAGTCTATCAGAAAAGAATTTAATTTTTAATCGATTGGAAACCAATCTTTTGCCCGAAAATCGGGAGTATTCGTATAAGTTTTTTTACGATAATTGTGCCACGCGGATTCGCGATCAGGTAGAAGCGGTTTCAGGAAAAGCCTATGCGTGGGATGCTTATAAGCAGATTCAAGGTAAATCTTATCGAGATTGGATGAATGTATATTTGAATGCCAACTCCTGGGAAGCGCTTGGGATGAATTTAGCTTTAGGTGTTCCTGCCAATGTAACTGCAACTGCTTCTCAGTCTTGTTATTTGCCAAATAATTTTTTCGAAGCCACGAAATTAGCTCGTCGTAGAGGGCAGCCTATCGCCGATGAACCTTTGGCTTTATATCAGGCTCCTGCATCAACGGAAGCAGGTTTTGATTGGTTTGGGCCATTTACTCTTTTGACTTTGTTGAGTTTAATTGCCCTATTTTTCTCTTGGAAATCACCACGAGGAACTTATGCATTTGACGTGGTTTTGTATTCCGTTTATGGCTTATTGGGCTTGTTTTTATTTTTCTTGGCCGTTGGTACCGACCACATCGTCATGGGTTGGAATCCAGCTTCTTTGGTATTGTTCCCCCTGCAATTTCCTTTGGTCTTTTGGTTTGCCAAAAATCCAGCCTGGAAACGATATAATCAAGTAATGGCCTTATTTGCTTGTATGGGATTTATTTGGTGTCTAACGGAATCTTGGACACTTGTTTTCCCCTTGCTGCCTATACTAATTCGCACAATTTCTTTGGCTGTACGGTCAAAAGCGGTGAATAACGGATAGAGACCTGTCCTAGGAATTGTTACCTTTGTGCATTATTCATCAACTATGCTAAAAAAGATCTACATTTTCTTGTTGATCAGTACAAAGTTAACTGCCCAAGCCGTCTTTTCTCCCGCAGAAAAGCCTGTTGAATATCATCCTTTACACATGGATGAAGCCATTAAAGCGGATGGTCACTTGGATGAGACTATTTGGAAAAAAGCTCCTGTAACTTATTTGGATTACCAAGTGGAGCCCTTTCAAGGTAACAAAGCAAGTTTTAAAACCGAGGTTCGTATCGTTTATAATCATCAGTATTTATACGTAGGAGCCATATTGCATGATACGATTGGTCGGAATAAATTTCGTGCTCCCAATCTAAAACGCGATTACGAATATTCGGAAAATGATCTTTTTGGCATAGCCCTAGATGGTTTTCAGGATAAAAGAAATGCATTGGTCATGCAGTCAAATGCCTATGGAGCCCAACGAGATTTATTGTCTTTTGATGACCGCCAGTATGATATTAACTGGGATGGTTTATATCGTGTGCGAACGCATCGTAGCGATACGGCCTGGGTGGCTGAGTTTGCGATTCCATGGCAAACATTGCGCTATCCCAAATCTCAAAAAGATCAAGTTCAAGACTGGGGAATCAACTTTTTTCGGGTTCGCAGGTCGAGTAATGAAATGACAGTTTGGTCACCGCATCCGCGTTCGATGAGTCCTTTGCGTATGGATTATGCGGGAAAATTAAGGGGAATAGTTCCACCACCGCCCAAGGCGACCAATATTCGATTTATTCCTTATTTATTGGGCAATTCGCACAAAGACAACGGTGGCTCGCATAATCAATGGAAATTAGGTGGGGAGGTTAAATGGGCGATTAGTCCAACTTCGGTGATGGATTTTACGTTTAATACAGATTTTGCGCAGGCGGATGTAGACCGACAAGTCAATAATATTTCGAGGTTTTCGGTATTTTTTCCAGAACGTAGGCAATTCTTTCTTGAAAACGCTTCCTTGTTTTCTGCAGGATTAGCACCAATGGATCAGGTAATAGGGGGATCGATGTATATTCAGCCGTTTTTTAGTCGGTCGATCGGATTGGACGCCCAAGCGCAAGCTATTCCCATTATTGCTGGTTCTCGCTTCGTTTATCGTTCTGAAAAACGCAACGTAGGTGCAATGCTTATTCGTCAAGGTGAAGGAGATGGTGATCCATTTACGAATTTTGGGGTAGCAAGGTATTCCGAGAATCTAGGGAATAATAGTCGGATTGGAGGGGTTTTGACATCGAAAATTTCACCGACCAACCAGCAAACAACGAGCTCTATGGATGGCTTTGTTCGTTTCAATGATGTATTATCATTCAGTGGCATGGTTTCCACGACACAAGAATCTAAAACGGGTCAAACCGGTTTGGCAGAATATGCCCAGTTCTATTATAAGGGGAATTTTACGACGGCCTATTGGACACATACGGTCGTAACAGATCAATACAAACCTGCGATGGGCTTTGTTTCCCGGAGTAATATCATGTCAAATTCGCAAGGCTTTGAATTTAACATCCGGAAACCCTGGATGCCTTCGATGATTCGATTTTGGGCTCCTGGAATTTATACTGAATTCTACCATAGCTTAAAAACAGGTAATTTGATCGAACAACGGATTATGGGTAGTCCCATGTGGCTAGGTTTACAAAATGGCGGAGCTATCGGGATTTATGCGGAAGCCGCTCAGCAACATTTGGAAGAAAACTTTAACCCGGTTGGTATTACCATTTTACC
>JAHEAY010000221.1 GCA_024642485.1 Cytophagaceae bacterium | reverse complement strand
ATGACCATGCTGTCTAACACAGCGATCCCAAGGGGCGCATTGATTTCAGGCGATTGATAAAAGACTTTTTGATTATCCGCCTTACCGTCACCGTTCGTATCTTCCAAGATAATAATGCGATCTCCCGCGGGATTCGTGGGATTACCCGCGATGGCCGGTCGGTAGTTGAATGCTTCTGTAATCCAAACACGACCACGGGAATCAATGTCCATGTTGGTCGGATTTTTCAACATCGGTTCCGTCGCAAAAGTTGTGATTTCCAATTCAGGATCTATCTGCAAGCCTGCCAAAGCATTTACGGCCTCATGTTTTTGCGATTCGTTTAAGGAATCCAGAAGGGCTTGTCCCCAGCGTTGGTGATCATTATTCTGAAATGAAGAGATTCCAAGGTAAGCGAAAAGGCATAATGAGCCGAAAATGGACAAAGATCCACGGAGAGAATTTTTCATGCGAATTAAATAGGTTGAGCGAAACGCTTTGTTGTAAAGGTCTTTTAATTCGGCAAAAAATGCAAATTTATCTTTTGATGATTTGATTCAATTTGGAACGGAAATTGAGGTAGGCCAACAGGCTTTTGGGACTTAACAAATTCGTTTTTAAATAGCTTTTCCAATCCTTCGCGGTTCGCGGGGGATTTAGGAGTGTTGCCCGACTGAAATAAAAAGCTTGTATGGCCTTATTGGTTTTGTTTTCGTGGCAATCCATGCGCATTAAGTAATATGCTTGCAGGATAGGTTTAATGAGGTGATTGTATTTGTATTTTGTATGGGCATTGATACTCGAATACATGAAAATTCGATTTTTAATAAAGGCATCTGCATGGACATGGTCGGTCATGCTGATCCCCCCTTCGTTTTTTCGGTAGACGGACATCACTTCAGGTAAATAGCCAATGGGTCCTTGTTCAGCCAAAATAACATAGAGTGGAATATCGCCACTTTTCGAGTGTAAAAACCATTCCGGTAAGGGATGGGCAAATTTTCTTCGCATCATCACGGCAGCCGTTGCCATAAACCAAGTTTCTTTTTCAACAAGGAAGTCGGTGGATTCTACCCAAGGTTTTTGGTCTATTGGATTAATCAAAACAGGTTCCCGATTGCTGCCATCTTCGAAAATAATTTGCGCATTATGAAAGCAGGCAGATGCATGGGGATGTTGGTCTAAAAAGTCAACTTGGCGTTGCAGTTTAAGTGGGTCAGTCCAATAGTCGTCTGCTTCGATAAAAACGATGTATTCACCCTTGCATTGCAGAAAACAGTGTAAAAAGTTTGTTTTGGCTCCTACATTTTTTTGCCGGATATATGCTTTTATGAGGTGAGGATATTGGTCAGCATATTGTTTGATAATTTCGGCAGTTTGATCTTTTGAACAATCCTCTCCCAAAATGATTTCAAAAGCAAAGTCAACTTTTTGTTCTAATATGCTATTTAAACATGTCTTTACGTAGTTTTGGTGATTATATGAAATCACACAAATACTGACTTTAGGATGTTCAGTAATTGTTGGTTGACCGTAAATGTCTTTGTTTAAATAGTCGAAATTCATTTTACTAACTTAAAACTGCGTAGCCAAAGCCTGTATCGCCAAATCCATTTCCATTGTAGAACATATAAATTTCATTCTGGTATTCAAAGACATGGGGGTATTCGACCATTTGGTCTTCCCAAGAGGGTGTGTGATCAATGTCGAGGCCCATGAATTGAATTTTTTCCCAATGTATTAAATCATCGCTTTTTGCGCATTTAATTCGGTAGCTGTTTTGCGGATTTTCACGGTAATCTGTTGATTTACGAACAGCGTACCACATGTAGTAAGCTCCCTTTAATTTTAGAATTGAAGCTTTTGAAATTCCACCTTCATCTCCTGATAGGCAGATCGCCGTTTCATTTAAAGGGAGCCAATCAATCAAATTGGTCGAAGTTGCAATTTTTATATCATAAATGGGCTCTATGCGATTATCAATTTCCTCCCATTTGCGACAGGATAAATAATAACCATAATAGAGTTCTTTTTCCTTGATAATTGATATGGTACCCACATATCCAGGTTCTTTGTACGATGTGGCTAAAACAGGACCTTCAGAGAATTTTTTCCAAGTATTTCCGCCATCTGTACTAAGGGCTAATCCCAAATTGTTATGATAGGGGACGTCAAATCGATTTGCCCAGCCAATGTAAAAAAGGTATTTGGTATCGCCGACAGTTAATATTTCGGTTGGCATTACACCTGCCCAATCAAAAGATCCTCTCTCCCCAGGTAATAATACCGGAGTATCCGCTTTAAATAAAATATTGCTTGGATTTCCCGCTTCTACATCGATGTAGTAGGGTAGACTTGGTCCTCGATTAATGCGTTTTGAAAAATATACTCTCCAAAAACCCTCGTGTTGAGTATCTACAATTGGCACTTGTGCATGACAATCGTCGAAAATTAACCCTTTTTTAATCCACTGCATATAATTGGACGTGGTGTTTGAAAGACCACGTCCAAAGATACGACCATTTATCGAATTGTCGAGAAACTCGTGGGGCTCATGTAGATAGATTCCACCTTTTC
>JAHEAY010000038.1:6521-12829 GCA_024642485.1 Cytophagaceae bacterium | reverse complement strand
TTCTTAAATTTCCTTGGCAAAGGTAGGCATTTTTTTCCAAAATGCAACATATCGGCATAAAGTAGCAGATATCTCATCTGAGCAAAGCGCATTTTGTCCAAAATATTTCACTAATTTCGAAGCTACATTTTAGCTATTACGAATAGGAACCTACCCACGACCTAGTACATGAATCGCATCTACCTGCTTATGTTTTTTACATGCACCATGCTTACTTCTCTAGCAAACACGGCAGATCGATTCCCAACCCCACCGGATTCTCCCATTCGTTTGTTTTACATCCAACGTAGCTCAAATGCAAATACGGTCATTTATGATGCCAATTTAACAGGAAACAAATCCTTAAATCCTAAATCGCCAGTTCATACGTATTGGATTCGCTACGGAGATAATGGTCAAAAGGAAGAACTTTCTACCATCCAAAGAACCTTAGCCTACGGACTCTATACGGATCTAATCAAATCAGAAAGCAATGCCTATGAAGGTTATTTCCTGGCCTACCGAAAACGCAAATTCGTCGTTAAATTAGATCCGCGAGGCAACCCAATCGCATTATTCCCAATCAATGGAAAATTGCAAATCCTCAAACGCGTTTTTGTCAGTGTCGACGAAAGCCACATGATGCCTTCCGTAAACTACATCGAACTTTTTGGCAAAGACCAAATCACTGGAAAAGACGTTTACGAACGCTTTAAACCCTAAAAAAAATAGCTCCTTTCGGAGCTATTCTCATTTAAAAAGTCCCTAATAGACTTAACTGAACATTTCGAGGCTGTCCTGAATACCCATATATTTCGGTTGGCATTTGATTCAATACATTTTTCAATAATGCCTGTACACGCCAGCGCTTATTCAATGCATAAGTCGATTGCAATTCCGTCCATACATAGCCTGGCAAAATCACGCTCTGCGTTTGATAAGTCGCATCATCATAATAATAGTCGGTACGTTCACCCACATATTGGGCATATGCACTCGCCGACCACCTTTTAGTCAATTGCTGATTTACTCGTAAAGAAAGCTGATGTTTAGGTCTACGTATCAAAGAAGAATAGGTTGAATCCTTTCCATTGATCACATTATGCATCTCGCCATCTAAATATGTATAGCCTAATTCCGTAGCGAATCCCTTCCAGGCATAACGAGCCTCTAACTCGATTCCACGCGTGTTCTGCTTGGACACATTGGCATAACGCCCATAAGGTTCAACAGCAATGGACTGAAACACAATTCCATCCTGTACATCTTGTTGGAACCCTACCAAACGCACATAAAGCGCCCCCAAATTCTGCTCAAAACCCGCTTCGAACGTTTTGCCTTGCTCCGCTTTCAGATCCTTTTTGCCATAAGGTGAATACAGCTGATATAAAGATGGGGCTTTAAAGCTGCTATAATAATTCGCAAACAATTTCCCCTTTGGCCAAACATATACATAAGGATTTACATGGTAGGTCAAATTATTCCCATACAACGAATGATTGCTTAAACGGCCACCTAACTCCAAACCCCAAACATCTTCCTGATGCTTTTCAAACGTCACATAAGTCCCCAACAATTGAATATTTGCCAAAGAAGCTGCTAAAGCAGGTGAATCATAGCGTCCGTATGCACTGATCGAATAATCACTTTGGGCCGTCGACTGATTCCGAAACTCGACTCCGGCCACCGTTTGAATTCCAGCAGGTAATTTCCATTTCACATAGCCTTCAGCACCTTGATTCAAACCTACATAGGCTGATTCGCTGTAATTTGACCATGCATTCGCGGGAATGTCCGTCGAGTCATTTCTAAAAAAGCGATGCGTAATATCTTGAAAAAGTCGAACAAATAAATCTCCTTGAACAAATTGCTGATGAAATTGGCCACGAAAGGCATGATTCGAAGCTTTTGCCTTATAATCTCGCTCATCCATGAAAGGGCCACCATCCAAACTTGCCTGGTAAAATTCACTTTGATAATACAAATCCCAGTCGGCATGCTTACCTATCGTACTCCCCAGATTCAACCGAATGTTTTGTTGGCCCATCCCATCTTTCTCCGACTGATTTGCCGCCGCAGAAATTCCTTGGGTTTGAAAGTTTTTCAAAGCAAGACCAAGTTTCAAACTTTTGATTGTTTTCTGAATTTGAAAGGCTTCCGAATGGGTTCCTAAACCACCTCCCTGAAGGCTAAGTGATGAACCCGATTTACGAGTAATTAAATTAATCACACCGGCCATCGCATCCGAACCATATAGCGTAGATTGACCGCCCTTCATGATTTCGATTCGCTCCAAACTTCCCAAATCTATTAAATTCCAATCCAACACCGAGGAGATGTGAGAAGGGTCGTTGGCCGGAAAGCCATCGATCAACAACAGGACATTGCCTGTATTTGAACCGCGGACATAAACTTCTTGATTACTTCCGGGTGCGCTGCGGGCACCTACAATGGAGATTCCAACGCGCTCTTGCAATAATTCGCCAAGATTTTTACCCAGACTTTGTTGGATTTGTTCTTGACTAATGATGGAAACTACTTTTCCTGTCTGGCTTAATTTAGCCGGATACTTGGAGGCTTTCACTTGAACTTCCGTTAATAAGGAATCTGGGCGAATAGCCGTTTTCGCTGCATACACGGTAGGTAGGCATGCGAATGAGAACGCTGTCAATAGCGTCAATCGAATGTTGAACATGTTTTTTGCCCTCTCAGGCGATCAAATAAAATAGTAATCGAACGCTCAACCCCATCGCATCCTCCGTGATACAAGGTTAAGAATCATCTAAGGCAGGTCTCCTGACTCAATTCCGTTTCTTTTCTGCCTTCCCAGCCGAAGCCAGTGACCTGAAATGAAAAGCATTATGGAATCTCACAGTTGCGGGGACAGTTTTAGTATTTCACTAAATTCCCTATTAAGTAACCCATGCAGAAACACAGGCAACACCCTAAACTGTTGCAAAATAACGATAAACTGATAATAATACCTAACCATGCCGCAATGAATAAAAATTTAGCAATTTTTGTGAATGACAAATAACCCAAGGTTTTAACCTGTGGATTTACCCCAAACCTAATCACCACATGACCACTCCCACACGCTGCACCTGGCCCGGAAATGACCCACTCTACATCGCCTACCACGACCAAGAATGGGGAAAACCCCTACATGATGACCAACAATTATTCGAACTCCTCGTATTAGAAGGATTCCAGTCGGGTCTTTCTTGGATCACCATCTTGCGAAAGCGCGAAAATTTCCGTGAGGCATTCGCTCAATTCAACATAGCCATTTTAAGCAATTGGTCAGATGCGGAATTATCGAATTGCCTTCAAAACCCAGGAATCATCCGAAATCGGTTAAAAATCGAAGCTGTTCGGACGAATGCACGTGCTTTTATCCAAATTCAGGAAAAATTTGGTAGCTTTGATCGATTTATTTGGGATTATGTCCAACAGCAACCCATCACGAATCAGTTTACCGAGCACAAGGATTTACCCGCTCAAACAGACTTGTCTGTTCGCATCAGTAAAGATCTCAAGAAATTAGGTTTCAAGTTTGTGGGCCCTACCATTTGTTACTCTTTCATGCAAGCCGCAGGCCTCGTAAACGACCATATAACAAGCTGTTACTGTTACAAGAAATAACCTATGAATACGCGGATCGTCATCATTCCGACTTACAATGAAATTGAAAACATTCAAGCCATCATCGAGAAGGTATTGAGCTTAGAGCCTGTTTTCGATCTTTTGATTGTGGATGATGGTTCCCCGGATGGTACGGCGGCATGTGTAAAAACACTCCAACAAGCACATCCAGATCGAATTCATTTACTCGAACGCAAAGGGAAATTAGGTCTCGGAACCGCTTATATCGCTGGTTTTAAATATGCCTTAGAAAAATCTTACGAATATATTTTCGAAATGGATGCCGACTTCTCGCACAATCCAGATGATTTAGTGCGATTATACGATGCTTGTGCAAATCAAGGCGCATTTATGTCGATTGGCTCACGATACATCAATGGGGTAAACGTGGTCAATTGGCCTATTGGACGTGTTTTAATGTCTTATTTTGCAGGATTTTATGTGCGTTTCATTACGGGAATGCCTATTCAAGACGCCACAGCGGGATTCGTTTGTTACCGAAGAAAGGTTTTAGAGACCATTCCCTTAGATCAAATCAAGTTCATCGGATATGCTTTCCAAGTTGAGATGAAATTCACGACCTGGAAATACGGATTCAAGATGATTGAAGTCCCTATCATCTTTACCGATCGTACCAAAGGCGAAAGCAAGATGTCGGCAAATATCTTCAAAGAGGCAATTTTTGGGGTGATTCAGTTAAAAGTCAACAGTCTATTCAAACGCTATCAAGCAAACTAATGGATTATAATTTCCTAAAATCATTGCACATTATTTTTGTTGTGAGCTGGTTCGCAGGATTATTCTATTTGCCACGCTTATTGGTTTACCATGTGGAAGCGCAAGATAAAGAGGCACAAGCCAAGGAAATTTTATCGAAGCAATTCGAGAAAATGGAAAAACTGCTATTCAACGCCATCATGATTCCTGCAATGTGGCTTACTTGGTTGACGGGCCTTTCCATGATTTACCTAACCTGGTGGGATAATTTTCATGCGCATGGTTGGCTACACCTGAAATTAGCCTTTGTCGTTTGCATTACCATCTACCACTTTGTCTGCAGGCACCTCATTCGCAAATTCCGAGCTGCTGAATTCATTTTAAGAAGTGGTCAATTGCGTCTATTCAACGAAATTGCAACCATCCTATTAGTCGCGGTCGTATTCTTAGTCATTGCTAAAAATACCTTTGATATGGTATTGGGAATCGGGGGATTTATTGCCTTTGCCATCGTGATTATGGCGGCCGTGACGATCGTGAAGAAAATTCGATCTAACGCATAGAACGATCCATTTCACGCTTGATATCTTTTTCTTTGATATCATCTCGCTTATCAAACGTCTTCTTTCCTTTCGCTAATGCGATGTTCAATTTGGCATAACCTTTATCGGAAATAAAGAGTCTCGTAGGAATGATGGTCAACCCGACATTCTTCAACTCCTTCTGCAATTTTGCCAATTCTCTTTTAGATAGTAATAGCTTGCGGTCGCGCAAGGGATCATGATTGAAATGGGTGCCTTCGTCATACATGGAAATATGCATGTTGCGCACAAACAACTCATCTTGAAAGAATATGCAATAGGCATCAGTTAAATTCGCTTTGCCCTGACGAATGGATTTTATTTCAGTACCGGTCAAAACAAGTCCAGCCGTGAAGGTATCCAAGAATGCATATTCGAAGGATGCTCGACGGTTTTTAATCTCAACTTGCTTTTGGATTTTATCCTTTGCCATACTCAAATAAAAAAGCCACACAGCTACGAGGCTGCGTGGCTCCTTAAAAATTTAAAATCTATTTCTCAGCTTTCTTCGCTGCGTATTCTTTGTTCAAACCGTCAACCAACTTCTGTGTTACGTCAACAGATGGATCTGCGAACAAGATACCACCACCAATTTTAGAATAACCTAAAACGAATTCGTATTTGTTTTCCTTGTTCACTTTCGCGATATACTCACGAATATTGTTGTATAACTCTTCGTTTTTCTTCGCTTGCTCCTGACCTAATTCAGCCTGTTTTTGCTGAGAATATTGTTGCAATTCAGAACCTTTTTTCTTCAAAGTCATATCAGCAGCTTGCAATTGTGCTTGAGTCATCGCAGCAGCACGTTGTTGGATTGCTTGAAGTTCAGCTTGTAATGCACGCTCTTTTTGACCTAAGTCAACTTGTAAACGATATCCTTTATTTTCAAACTCTTTTTGAGCGTCTTTATAAAATTGGTAATTCGTCAACAATGAATCAGAATTAACGAACACAATGCGCTTGCCTTCAGCTGTTACGCCTGCTCCTGCAGAACCAGCACCTGTCGTAGGCTTGAAGAATGAATAAGCGACAGCAAGTGTTAAAACTGCTAACCAAACGTAAGAGATACTTGAATTTTTCACGAGTTTAATTTTAATTATAAATGGATTTAATGGTAAATATACAATCTCTGTCTTGATTGTCCTAAATTTTTACTAATTCTGTCTCAATCGAGCGCCAGCCATCGTCCAAAATCCCAAAAGGATTCCACCGATCAGCCCTGTTACCACATAAAGTAAGGCAACATTACCCTGCAGCGGCAACAGGGTAGCCATCCGAACCGGCAAGGCACTTGGATTCGAAAAATTCAACCACCAAGCGGAACCTCCCCAGAGCAAAAGACCTGAAATAAACCCGATGGAAAATGAATTTTTAACTGGAAATTTC
>JAHEAY010000038.1:0-6421 GCA_024642485.1 Cytophagaceae bacterium | reverse complement strand
GTATCTACCGTTGCCTGGAATGAGGCAGAAATAATCTGATCCATCGTCTCCTTCTGACCTTTAGTTTTGACATTATCCCACCAGCGTGCATTGGCTTCATGTTCAATTAAATGAATCGTACGATCTATCGCTGGCCGATTCATCGGAACCTTTTCGTCGGCCGCAAATTCATCATCCCATAAAGCCGCTTGCAAATTGAGCACCCATGTCTCAAAAATTGTTGCACCAATAGACTCTGGAGCATTCTGCAAATTCCAACTTTTTAATACCCCTAAAGCCTGATCATTCGATTTCACGGAACGCATCAACAAAGGCAATAATTTTCTTGCCCGAATGTTGAAGTTATCATTTTGCAATCCGCGCAAGGAGTCAATGGTCACTTTTTGCATTGCCGACAAGCGTTCGTTGATGCGTCGGCCACGCTCAGATGGCGCATATTGCCAACCTAAATAATACGGATAGCTCGGATCTGTTGAGAATTGATTCGCGGAACTAACGAATCCTCGGGCTGGATTTTTGACATGTGGATTATGCGCCTGTGGAATAAATCCTTTCCAGTCGGCCGCCGCATCCGTCCCATCCATCAAATACTTTCCTTGCAATTTCGACTTCAACGGAAACTTTCCATTCACCCAAAGCGCAATGTCACCTTCGTTACTCGCAAAAACAAAGTTTTGAGCAGGAGCTGAAAAATAGCGCAATGCCTCCGCGTAATCCGTGTAATTTTTAGCACGATTCAAACGATAGAAAGTGGTTAACTCTTGTGATTTCTCATGCGCGATCCAGCGTAAAGCGTGTCCCACGGGGATGTTGGATTTAAACGCCTTCTCATGACTTAAATAAACCACAGGACCATGGTGGGTAAAAAACACAGTGTCGACAAAATCTTTTTTGCCTTTGATTTTAAAGGTTTCAATCCGCAACTTGGTTTTTTTCCACTGACCATCATGCCAATATTCCAATTTAGATGCGTCCTTAAATTTCACTTGATACCAGTCCAATACATCGGAACCAACGTTCGTCACGCCCCAAGCAATATTTTTATTGAAACCCGTAATCACGTTGGGCGTACCCGGCATCGTAGACCCATACACATTGACACCCGGCGCAACCAATTGCACTTGGTACCAAATAGAAGGCAGTGACAAGGTTAAATGGGGATCATTTGCCAAAATAGGCATCCCCGAAACCGTCTTATTTCCAGAAACTGCCCAGTTATTTGAGCCGATATTCGGATCCTTTTCAGGTGTTTGCATCGCACTTCCTAAGCCGATAAAATCTTTAGGAGCTGCTGGAATGGGAACAGGTTTAAAATCCACTGGTGTTCCAGAAGGAATAATTGGACTCTCTTCAAAGGGGTAATTTGGAAATAAATCTTCTGCCACTTCCCTACCGTATTGTCGGAGGATATTCGTCATTTTCAAATCATCCGTGCCTGAGGCTAATACGAAAGACATATTTTTCAAAAACAAGGCACTTTTGATCGGTGTCCAAGGCTCTGGTTTGTAGTTTAATAATTTATATTCCAAAGGTAGCTCGCGCTCAGAAAGCGACGCGATGTATGCGTTAATCCCATCAGAATAAGCCTCCAAAGCTACCTTTGCTTGTGGATCTTGTTTCATTCCATCAAAGGATTGTTCGGCACCATAAACGGAACCCATGCGACGTTGGAATTGATCCGAAGCCAAGCCTTTTTCGCCCACAATTTCGGAAATTCGACCACCGGCAAAATGTGTTTGAAACTCCATTTGCCACAAACGATCTTTGGCAGTCACATAGCCTTGCGCTAAAAATAAATCGTGATCATTTTCGGCAAAAATATGTGGGATTGCCATCTCGTCATAGACAATCTTTACGGGCTTCAATAAGCCAGGAATATTCAATTCTTCTTCGCTCATTTCCTCAGATCCTGCCATTTCAGCATTAATCCAAAATCCATGATAAGGGCTTAAAAGTTTACCAAATGGAGGAATTGTCCCCCAAGAATTGTCCCATCCAATCGTAACTAAAATAGCTAAAATCAGAGGAATAATAGATTTAATGAATTTCATTTGTTGATATAAATAGGAGAATAATAATTTTTCGAAGAATTTTTTCTATTTTAGAAAGACAATTTTACGCAATAGTTATACAATCAACAAATAAATTATCTTTAAATAAAATTCATTAAATCAACATCCATGAGAAGAAGATCATTTTTACAAACGGCAGGTTTACTCGGTGTTGTAGGTACAACTAAGGTTCAAAATCCTGAGCCTGTCATTATTGCCACATGGAAAAATGAAGCGGGGACGAAAGCAGGATATGATAAAATATTACAAACAGGCAAAGCACTTGACGGCGTAGAAGCTGGGGCTTGGGTCCCTGAAGCTGACCCCAATGAAACGACCGTAGGTTATGGGGGTTATCCCGATCGCGACGGACATGTAACCTTGGATGCATGCATCATGGATCATTTGGGCAATGCGGGTTCGGTGACCTTTTTGGAAGGCATCATGCACCCCATTTCGGTTGCGCGGGCGGTTATGGAAAAAACACCACACGTCATGCTTTCCGGCGAAGGGGCCTTACAATTTGCTCTTTCACAAGGATTCAAAAAACAAGATTTATTAACCGAAAAATCCCGCAAAGCCTGGGAGGAATGGAAAAAAGTGGCCAAATATGAGCCCAAAGTGAATATTGAACGCCACGATACAATTGGCCTACTAGCTTTAGGAAAAGCTGGGGAGATCGCTGGGGCATGCTCAACAAGCGGGATGGCATTTAAAATGCACGGTCGGGTGGGTGATTCGCCCATCATTGGTGGCGCTGTGTTTTGCGACGATGAAGTGGGTGGTGCATGCGCGACAGGATTGGGCGAATTTGTCATGAAGACACTTGGTTCTTTTTTGATTGTTGAATTTATGCGCCAAGGTATGACACCGCAGCAGGCATGTGAGGCCGCGATTATGCGGATTGTGAAACGCTATAAATACCAAGAATTCCAAGTAGGATATTTGGCGATCAACAAAAAAGGGGATGTAGGCGCCTATGCCATCCAAAAAGGATTTAATTATACGATTACCAAAAACGGCATGACCCAAGTCATTGAAAGTGCCTCATACATTTAGCTTATGGAGAAGAAAGTAGCCGAAAAGAAGAAGTTTTTAGTTGAAGTTGCTTGGGAAACTTGCAACCAAGTGGGTGGAATTTATACCGTGATTCGGACCAAGGTCCCTTCCATGGTCGAGAAATGGGGGGATGATTATTTGTTATTAGGTCCCTATTTTCCACAAACGGCTGCGGCTGAATTTGAAGCCTTGCCAGTGACCGATGAAACGCCCATCGGGCGCGCCATTTTAAGTATGCGTGCCCTAGGCTTGCAAGTACATTATGGAAACTGGTTGATTACAGGTAAACCCAAAATCATCCTTTTCGATATTGCCTCGATGTATAATCAAGTGGATGTCATCAAAGGAAAAATCTGGGAGAACCATAAAATTTCCACTTTGGGAGTTGAAGAATTAGTCAACCAAACTATCGCACTCGGCGAACTCATTCGTATTTTTCTGACCCAATTTGCCGCAGAAAACAAATCCAAAAAAGACATCGTTGTGCATTTCCATGAGTGGATGGCCTCGACCTGCCTGCCGGATTTAAAGAAGGATAAGGTGAAAATCTCAACGGTATTTACCACGCATGCGACCATGTTGGGCCGCTACCTCGCAGGGAATGTGCCTAATTTTTACGATGTTTTAGACAAATTTGATTGGCACAAAGAAGCCGTGCATTATGGCATTGAGGCGCAAGCTTCTTTCGAGCGGGCAGCGGCACAAAAAGCCGATGTTTTAACAACCGTGTCTGACATTACAGCGAAAGAATGTGTCGCATTTTTAGGTCGGATTCCGGAATTAATTCTTCCGAATGGCTTAAATATCCAACGATTTGCAGCGATGCACGAACATCAAAATCTACACTCACTCTACAAGAAGCGAATTTCAGATTTTGTCATGGGGCATTTTTTCCAGAATCAAGCATTTGATTTAGACCAAACGCTTTACTTATTTACTTCGGGCCGATTTGAATACTCCAACAAAGGCTATGATATTACGCTTGATGCCCTGGAAATACTGAACAGAAAAATGAAGGAAGCAGGATCGAAAAAAACGGTCATCATGTTCTTCATTACCAAGCAACCTTATCACTCCATCGATCCAGAAGTCTTGCACTCCCGTGCGGTCTTGGATGAGATTCGCGAGAATTGTCAAGCGATTCAAAAGGAAGTTGGCGATAAATTATTCGAAGCTGCTGCCTCATCGAACGATTTACAATTGCCAGATTTAAATCAGTTTGTGGATGAATATTGGCGCCTTCGGCTTCGTCGGACGGTACAAACCTGGAAGACAAATGCCCGACCGAAAGTCGTTACGCACTTGTTAAAACAAGAGGATGACATCATTCGCAATTTGCATCGGACGCAATTACTCAATAACCCTGATGATAAAGTGAAGGTGGTTTATCACCCCGATTTTATTGTTTCGACGAATCCTTTATTCGGCTTGGATTATGGCCAATTCGTTCGTGGTTGTCATTTAGGTGTCTTCCCTTCGTACTATGAACCTTGGGGGTATACGCCATTAGAATGTATGGCGCGCGGGGTACCTACGGTTACTTCAGATCTATCGGGTTTTGGTGATTACATGATGCAAATTATGCGCGACTATGAGCAATGGGGCGTGAGTGTCGTGAATCGTAAAACACAGAACTACAAAGAATCTGCAGAGCAATTAGCCAATATGCTTTTCAAGTTCACCCAGCAAACCCAACGTGATCGCATCACGCAACGAAACCGTGTGGAGAGTATAGCGGATACATTTGACTGGTCAAATTTGCGGGGATATTACGACACAGCACATGAATTAGCCGTGTTAAAAAAGCGAAAATAGATTATCAGTTTTAGCTCCTCGAATGAGCCCAGAACTCCTTACCTTTGGCAATCCTCCAAGGTTTGCCAAAGGTAGTTAGGAGATGTGTTTCAAAGCCTCCCTTTTCGACAAAGGCATCAAAGCATTTTCTGCTACAAATTCCCTTACCCAATCCGCATCCGTACGGGCATATTGTCGCAAGGCCCAGCCAATCGCTTTCTGTATAAAAAATTCTTTAGAGCTATTCAAAGATAAAATCACTTGACTCAACAGCTTCAAATCCGTTTGGCTTTTATAATTCAATTGAAATAGAATACATAGACGCTGATGCCAGAAAATAGGCGATTGCATCCAACGAGCCAGCCAAATATCTCGTTGATCGGGAAACTTAATGAAGTATTCACTTAAGACTTTGGGGGCTAAAACATCCACAACATCCCACCACGTTTTCGCATCCACCCAGCGATCGATTAACTCCGGAACACGCGCATCCCAAGATTTCTTCGCCTTCAACAAATATTCCATGGCGGCATATTGAAATTCACGCTCCGGCAAAGCAAACAACTCCGAACAAACTTCAAACCAATCTTCCGCTTGCCCACATTGTTTATAAATATCCTTGAATACAAGCGCGCGCTCAGGCTTTTTAATCCCGATAAATGGATATTGATCCCGCATATACCAGCGCATCCAATGCGCATTTTCAGGATTATCTAAGGCATAAAATGCCTCTTTGATGGCAGATACAAAACCCATTAATTACTAAAATATAATTCTCCCTCAATCCCACTCGGCGTCACAGCCCAGGTAGACGCATCAAAAGGTCTGTATTGAATATCCACAAAATTGATCTCATAGAAATTCTTCCAATTGAATTTCTCCCGATCCAACTTCCGAACGCGGTTTGCCGAGACATTCATCACTTCTAGTTCGATGTGATTTTTTACTTGTAATAGACCTTCAGGAATTCTGATTTGATAAGGTAATGACCAAACAAGCCCTAGCTCTTTACCGTTGATTTTTACTCGAACCCAATCACGGATTTTATCGAAATGTAAGACCTTCGCTTGTGGTATTTGTTCGGCCGACAAATCAAAATCAAAGGCATAGGTACCTTTACCCCAATAATCATGCGTGGATGAATCTTGGGTCCAAAATTGTAAGGATTCCATCGTTTGCGCCGGCAAAACCTGTTGGGGAAAATTCAATTGGATTTTAGCGGCAGGAACCAAAGGCGTAAAAACCTTAGCCAACGCTACTGTAGGAATCGCTTTCTTTGTCACAGGAATTGATCGAACCAATAAACTCTGACCAGGTGCTAATTGCAGATAGAATTGCTTATCCTTGCGCAAGTTGGCTTTCTTAATTTCGCCTGTCATCGGATCCACTAATTCAACACCGCCAGAAATTTTGGCAAATTGCACCATGCCATCGGAAAACTTATTCGAAAGATTCGCGACAAAATACTGTGCGCCCGTTCCCGTTTTCTTTCGAATAAAGGAAATGCCTTGATCGGC
>JAHEAY010000216.1 GCA_024642485.1 Cytophagaceae bacterium | reverse complement strand
TCCATTTTTTGGCGGTTGCCAACAAATCTTCCTCGAAATGTGCTTGTTTGAACCGGTCGTAGATGTATTGAACAGCCTGTTCTGTGGGGTGAATCATGTCCGACTGGTAAAATCGGTAATCTCGTAATTCGTCCATCATGATCTCATAAGCGGGGAAATAACTCACTTGATCAGGGAATTTCTTTGCCAACGTATCTGCCGCCACGCGCAAAATAGCTTTTGATGTCGCATTTTCGGGTATCCCGTCGCGTGTATGTCGGACGGGTGAAACGCTTAGGATGATTTTTTGCAATGGGTTTTCCCGCAAAAAGCTTTCATAGGCCAAACAAATTTCTTGCACCGTGCTCTGTTTCTTGACAAATCGGGATGCGGCCTGTTTATGGCAGTTGGCAACCGCCCTTCCCAAGATTTGGTCCTCGTAATAAAATACCGTTCCCCAGGTGATGATTGCGAAATTGCTTGAATTAAAAAATGCAATCGTTTCTGTTTTGATTTTGGCGAGGTACTTTATGAAATCCGTGGGATTCTCGCCCATAAATTGCGAATGAAAATCCGGATGTACGAATAAATTCCCCTGCTGATATAAATCGCTTTCCTGTAAGGTTTGATCGCTTAATCCCCTCAAAATATTCAACGGATGGAACATCGTACCCAAGGCCTGATTAGAAACTTCCAAAGGCAATTGATCCAAACGCTTGCCCATGTTTTCCGCAAAACAGGATCCGATGCACAGGACTTGACTGTTCGGTCCAAGCAAGTGAGCGGCGCGGGGGATGGAGAAGGGGGTGGTGAGGTTGATCATGTGTAAATCCCCAGGCTGAAGCCTGGGGTTATTAAAATATATAGCCTCAGGCTACAGCCTGGGGGGAGTCGACGCGAAATCGCGTCTTAACTTTGGCAATCCTCTAAGGTTTGCCAAAGGAAAATGCCTACAATCCCTTCGCCCAACGATTCATTTTACTTTCCATGACATCCAATGGCATATTGCCATCTTTCAGGATTTCATCGTGGAAATCGGAAAGCTTAAATTTCGGTCCTAATTCCTTGCTCAAGCGTTCACGAATCTCGCGGATTTTCAATGCCCCGATTTTATATGAAAGCGCCTGCGCTGGAATCGCCATATAACGTTCGATTTCCGCCGTTGCTCCTTGCTCGGAAATCGGCTCATTGTCCATCATGTACTTGATGGCTTCTTCGCGGGTCATGTTTTTCGAGTGCATGCCAGCATCCACCACTAAACGAATCGCCCGGTGAATTTCATCACCCAATGCACCCATGTATTGGTATGGGTCGGTGTATAGACCCAACTCTTTTCCTAAGCTTTCTGTGTACAGGGCCCAACCTTCTGCATAGGCTGAATTTCCCCCAAAACGACGAAATTTAGGCAATTGGCTATTTTCTTGTTGGAGACTCACTTGGTAATGATGCCCCGGAATTGCCTCATGCAAGAATAAACTTTCCATGCCAGATGTCGTATTGAATTTGGTCGCATCCAAAATCGGGACATAGAATATACCTGGACGTGTGCCATCTTCAGATCCTTGGAAATATTCCGCCGAAGCAGATGCCGCACGGAATGCTTCGGTTTGTCGGATTTCAAATGGTGTTTTGGGAACTCGTCCAAACATCGTCTTCAAAGCCGGTTCCATTTTTTTATGAATGGTTTCAAATGCTGCTAAGACCTCAGCTGGCGTATGGTATGGCATGAATTTCTTGTCGGAACGCATGTGCTCAAAGAATGCTTTTAAGTCTCCTTGGAATCCAACGGCCTGTTTGGTCTTCTCCATTTCTGTCCGAATACGCTTCACTTCAGCCAAACCTGTTTGGTAGATTTCATCGGCTGGCTTATCGGTCGTTGTTAATACTTTAATCAAATATTGATAATACGCAGCTCCATTGGGAATCGCGGAAATACCACTCGTTGAACGAGATTTAGGAAGGTATTCAGTTTGTAAGAATTGTGCTAAGCGAGTATAGGCTGGGATGATCTCCGACTGGATAATCTGCGTGTATTCTTGGGTAAATTTAGCTTTGTCGGCCTCCGTAAAATCCTTTGGAAAATGATTCAAAGGTCCATAAAAGGTACTTTGCTTGATGTCTTGGACTTCGAATGAGGTCAATTGCGGAATGATTTTTTCGGTCAAAGCCTTTGGCAAAACGACATTCGCTGCGATTCCTCGTTTGAAATAAACAATACTCGAATCCATGTAAGCCGCCCCGATGTGCATGCGTTTCTCCCAATTTTCATAATCCTTTTTCGTAGCAAATGGTTGCATCACGGAACCGCTGCCTAATTGCGCAAAAGTCAAGTGAAAGCCATAAAATTGGTTCAATGGCATCAAATTGTCAGGGTAGGTCAAGCCTTCCAAGCCTAATTCGACATCGCGCTTCAACATATCAAAGGTGATCTGATCATTGGCATCCAAATCGTCCCGGTCGATGTCTGAAAGACTTGCCTGCGTTTTTTCCAATAAAGCTTTGACTTTGGCTAAATGGGAATCCGTGAAAGTGATGGTTAATTGATCATTGTAGCGATTATCGCCGTTGGCGGTCGCGGAAACTGGGTTGAGT
>JAHEAY010000201.1 GCA_024642485.1 Cytophagaceae bacterium | reverse complement strand
GGCTTTTTATGGGGTCTATTCAAAAAGAAACCTAAGAAGTGCGATTGCCCTAATTTATAATCGGATTTAACCAAGAGTCTGCTCGGGTGCCTGCTGGCTTAAAGTCCAACCAGCGTTTACGATCAGCCTCTTGGTTTTCATTTTGTGGCTCAGCCACTTCGATATCAGCGTCCATAAAGATAATCGTCATCACCTCGCGCATGGTTTCGGAATGATTCCCCGGTGCAGCATGCAAAGTCCATCCCATGTGAAATGTCGCATCCCCCGCTTGCATGGTTTTCTGTGCCTTGATGGGAAATCCTTGATCCCGAACAAATGAGGCAATCGTTTCTTCCGATTTATCCGAAATGGGCATCGGCGGTAATTTCACATGTTGTGTACCTGAGGCAAAAGTTAGCATACCCATTTCTTCTGTGATATTAACTAAAGGCATCCACATCGTGACCGTTTTCGCATTACTCAAGGGCCAATAATATTGATCTTGATGCCAAGGCGTATGCCCACCGCCTGCCTCTTTAAATAAGGCTTGGTCGTGATAAAGTCGGACTTTTTCAACCCCTAATAAATCCGCTGCAACCTGACCAAAACGCTTCGCGAGTACATATTCCTCGATGCTAGCATCCTCTTCCCAAAGGTTCATCATTTGCAAAAATGCCTTGCCATAGGTGTCTCGCTCTGCCATAGGTTTCTGCTTTTTCCGAAAATCATCTGCCCATTGAACGATGGAATCGCGATAGGGTTTTAAAGCTTCGGGAGAAATAAGTTCTGGCAAATAAATATGACCGTCGCGCTGAAAATCAGCAACTTGCTGGGCCTGGATAGAGTACTGTGTATTCAACATAGGTATTAATTTGGACCAAAATTCTCAAAAATACCTGGCATAAGATGCATCAATATTTGCAAAAAATAATGCAATTTTACCTAATAACGATTTCCCGACTTACCTGTCAGCTAAAATGAAAGCAAGCCTAGAGCATTTAGATTCCCAAGAAAACTCCTCTTTTCAAATCAAAGAAGTCATTCAAAATCGATTTGATGCGCCATATCATTACCATCCTGCTTTTGAATTGACCCTGATTATTGCAGGCGAAGGCAAACGTTTTGTGGGCAATCACATTGCCGACTTTCATCCAGGAGATTTAGTGCTTTTAGGCTCAAACCTACCGCATTGTTGGCAAAATCACCGCCAAGACTGGCTTGTCGAATCAGAAGATTCCCATCAAGCACAGGCATTGGTTATTCATTTTACAGCAGATTTTCTCGGAACTGATTTTTTCAATAAGCCCGAATGTAGGTCGATCAAACAATTATTAGACAAATCGCGTGGTGGCTTCTCGATTCAAGGTCCTACGCAAGATCGTGTGGTCAGAGAAATGCTTGCACTGAAGGAGTTAAATCCATTTGCACGCTTGATGTCCCTGTTGAACATTTTGCAGTTGATCGCTAATTCAGGAGCAGATTCGCAACCGATTGATACAAATGAAATTTCGTATCAATTATCTAGTACGGACCTTGATCGCATTAATCGCATATATGCCTATGTGATTGCTAATTACACACAAGAGGTACATTTGGATGAGGTGGCGCATTTAGCCAATATGACTGAAACTGCATTTTGTCGGTATTTCAAAAAGGTCACTAAAAAAACCTTTGTTTCCTTGGTGACAGAATTCCGAATCAAACATGCCTGTGAATTATTACGTACGAGCAATAAGACGATGGTAGAAATCTGTTTTGAGAGTGGGTTTGGCAATTTATCTCACTTCAATAAGCAGTTTAAGCAATACATGAATGAAACACCCTTGCAGTACCGGAAATTGGTTCGCGAATGGGAGCTGGGATAAACACCTAGAAAAAAAAGGATAATAAACTGATTATTTTTTCTCTGGAAATAAAAGGCTCAATCCGATACTTACGGACAATATTCCCAGAATTACACCCAATGAAGCCAGGGTTCCAAAACCCCATTGTTCCAAATAATGATGTCCAATCATCTTCAAACCGACGAAACTGAGCAACACCCCCAAGCCCATCGGCAAGAAACGGAACAAGCCCATTAAGCTGGATAAAAAGAAAAACAAAGACCGCAGCCCCATTACAGCAAAGACATTGCTAAAGAATACGATGTAAGGATCTTTCGAAATGGAAAATATCGCAGGGATAGAATCTACCGCGAACAATATATCCGTAAACGCAATCACAACCACAATCACGAAAATGGGGGTGATGTATAATTTACCCGTCTTCATTCGAACAAAGAAGCGGCCAATTACATTTCGCTTGTATACATTAAAGTATTTAGACAACAGTTTAACAACTGGGTGATCACCCGGATTGATTTCCTCTTCATGCTCTTTGGAAAGTAAGATCTTCACTCCTGTGTACACCAAGAACGCGCCAAACAAATAAATAATCCAATCAAATTTCTGCAATAAGGCCGCTCCCAAGAAGATAAAAATCAAGCGCAACACAATCGCTCCCAAAATCCCCCACACCAAAATCTTCTTGTAATAGCGTTTCTGAACCCCAAAGGAGTTAAAAATCAATATAAAGACGAACACATTATCCGCCGACAACGAGTACTCGACCAAATAACCCGTGATGAATTC
>JAHEAY010000199.1 GCA_024642485.1 Cytophagaceae bacterium | reverse complement strand
AAGCTTTGAAAATTTTCCAATTTGTCATTCCATACAAGTGGACCTTCATTACGGGGATGGTGTTTTTATTGTTGTCAAACTTGACGACGATGAGTTTTCCCTTATTAATTGGCCAAATGACAAAGGTCATTGAGGGTAAATCGAATTACCACATCAATGAAGTCACGCTATTCTTTTTCGCGGTATTAATCATTCAAGCGATTTTATCCTTTTTACGTATTTACACTTTTGCGCAGGTATCTGAAAAAGCCATGCGGGATGTGCGCAAAACATTATATGCCAAAATTATCACGATGCCTATTTTTCATTTTGAAAAACGGCGCGTGGGGGAATTGATGAGTCGGATCACGTCTGACATTACGCAACTACAGGATGTCTTATCGATTACATTGGCAGAGTTCTTCCGACAAGTATTTACACTCGTAGGAGGAATTGCTTTGATTACATACCTATCCTGGAAGTTGACGCTGTTTATGTTGGCCACTTTCCCGTTACTCGTTGTGGCAGCGATTGTATTTGGAAAGTTCATCCGTAAAATTTCGAAGAAATCGCAAGATGAATTGGCGGCGACGAATATCATTGTAGAGGAAACGTTTCAATCGATTCAGGCGGTTAAATCATTCACAAATGAATCCTATGAAGTCAATCGCTATACGAGCTCGTTAAATCGCGTGATTGAGGCCGCATTAAAGGCCGCAACGATGCGAGGAGCCTTTGTGAGCTTTGTGATTTTTGCCTTGTTTGGAGGGATTGTGGGAGTTGTATGGTATGGTGCGGCATTGGTTGCGCAGGGAGATATGATTTTGGCAGATTTATTGACCTTTATCTTCTATACGGCGTTCATTGGTGGATCTGTGGGAGGTTTGGGTGATATCTATGCACAATTACAGAAGACGATTGGATCGTCGGATCGAATCTTGGAGATCTTGCAAGATCCATCTGAAATTGATTTAGTTAGCCAAGCGTCTACTAAGGCGATTGAATTTGGAAAGATTAGCATCGAAGATCTACACTTTTCATATCCGAGTAGACCCTCGGTGGAGATTTTAAAAGGTATATCAATTGATATTGAGCCAGGCCAAAAGATTGCGATTGTAGGTACATCAGGTACGGGCAAATCCACCTTGGCCCAATTGATGATGCGCTTTTATGAACCTAATGCGGGACAGGTCAAATTAAACGGTCGGAACATTCAGGAATATTCCGTTAGCGACTGGAGAGGCATGTTGGCCTTAGTACCCCAAGAAGTCTTGTTGTTTGGAGGAACTATTCGTGAGAACATAGCATATGGCAAGCCGGGAGCAAGTCAAGAAGAAATTGAATTTGCAGCAGAGCAGGCATTTGCCAAAGAATTTATTGAGTCATTCCCGGAGAAGTGGGATACGTTGGTCGGAGAACGCGGAGTAAAATTATCGGGAGGCCAGCGCCAACGAATAGCAATTGCAAGAGCGATATTACGTGATCCGAAGTTTTTAATATTAGATGAGGCGACAAGTGCGTTGGATTCGGAATCCGAAAAATGGGTGCAATCGGCCTTGGAGGAATTGATGAAGAATCGGACGAGTTTGATTATTGCGCACCGATTATCGACGATTCGTTCGGCAGATCAAATCATTGTGATGGAAGAAGGAAAGATATTAGAGCAGGGGAATCATGAAAATTTGATGAAGATCAAAAATGGTGTTTACCGGAATATGGTAACATTACAAACAGAACATTTGCAGGCATAGCTATGGCAGCAAAACCAGAAATAAAATTGGATCACTTTGGGTTGCGGTCGACGGGCAGTCGGCAAGCGGTACTCGCTGCATTCCAACAAGCTGGTTATGCATTAAGTCAGGGAGATATTGAACAAGCTTTATCCAGTCAATTTGATCGAGTTACGATTTATCGAACATTAAAGTCCTTTTTAGCCAGTGGATTATTGCATAAAGTATTAGATGACCAAGGCGGCATAAAATATGCTTTGTGCCAGGAAACATGTCATCATGATTCAAATCATCATCATCAACATGATCATGTACATTTCAAGTGTACGCAATGCGGACAGACAACTTGTTTAGAAACTGTTCATATACCACAGATTATTTTACCGGAACATTTCATTAAGCAGGAGAGTAATTTATTGATTCAGGGAGTTTGTAGGGGGTGTAATTTAGAGTTAAGAGTTAAGAACTAAGAGTTAAGATGATGGATATTTAAATGTAGAGACGCGATACTTCGCGTCTTTTTTCATTAGTGCTAAAAAGTAGTTGAGGGAAGTTGAATTACTGAGTACGATAGAAAATTAATTAACTAAGAACTAAGAGTGAAGAGTGAAGAGTTAAGAACTAAGGGTTAACAGTGAAGAGTTAATCTTCCAAACTGACGACTAGTTACTAGTGACTGACAACTTATAACTCACTTCGGACTCCGGACTACCTCCCTCCGGACTGACCACAGACAACTGATAACTGATAGCCCCTCCGGACTATTTCCCTCCGGACTGGCCACTGACGACTAGTGACTGATGACTAGCGACAGATGACTTTAGGCCAAAAAAAAACCGCTCTCTTACGAGGCGGTCTTTCTATAATAACTTGGAGCTTACTTACTTTCCCGGGTTTGATCCC
>JAHEAY010000029.1:4666-13071 GCA_024642485.1 Cytophagaceae bacterium | reverse complement strand
CCTGCATCATCGAATAAAACCCAACGAATTGCTTCGCCATGTTTGAAATGCCCATTCTTCTTCGGATCAAAAACAGATTCCACATCGTTATCTAAGGGGCGAATCCAATTAGAATCCGACGCGTACAAACGAACTGGGAATTGCAAAAAAACACGTTGAAGCGATTTATCCTCGCCTACTTCCTTTAACACCATGATGGATTTTCAAAAAACACACAAAGATAACACAATCTGAAAAGAATCGTTTGAAATTGTCAAAATGCTATGTTTGGTGAATTAAAAGAATCAGCGTAATTTTAATTCCTTTTTGAGGACTCTACAAAAGCACCTAGGATTCATGCAGCCATTAAAAATCTACAATACGCTCAGCCGAGAAAAAGAAGTATTTACTCCCATCAACGCCCCGCATGTTGGACTCTATGTCTGTGGACCTACCGTGTACAATTTTGTTCATCTGGGTAACCTTAGAACATTTACATCCTTTGACATTTTACACCGATATCTGATATTCATCGGTTACCAGGTTCGCTATGTACGAAACATAACGGATGTTGGCCATTTAGTAGGAGATGGGGATGAAGGCGAAGACAAAATTGGCAAAATGGCCAAATTGGAGAAATTAGAGCCTATGGAAATTGTTCAACGCTACACAAACGACTTCCATAACGTTTTAACTCAATTTAATCTATTGCCTCCAAGTATTGAACCAACAGCCACAGGACACATTGTGGAGCAAATTGAAACGACTAAAATCTTATTAGATAAAGGCTTAGCCTACGAATCGAATGGTTCGATCTATTTCGATATTGAAACTTACAACAAACAAGGTGGCGACTATGGCCATTTATCAGGTCGCGTATTAGACGATTTATTGACAGAAACCCGTGATTTAGATGGTGTAGGGGAAAAACGCAGTCCTTTGGATTTTGCACTTTGGAAAAAAGCATCTCCAGAACACATCATGCGTTGGCCATCCCCCTGGGGAGATGGGTTTCCGGGATGGCATTTGGAATGTACTTGCATGAGCCATAAATACCTTGGCGATACGTTTGACATCCACGGTGGTGGAATGGACTTGAAATTCCCGCACCATGAATGTGAAATCGCACAGGCAAAAGCAGCACATGGGCGCGCACCCGTTCGTTATTGGATGCACACCAATATGTTGACAGTAAACGGTCAAAAGATGAGTAAATCGTTAGGGAACTCCTTTTTACCGAGCGAATTAATTGCTGGAGCTCACCCGCTCTTGGAGCAAGCTTACAGCCCGATGACCGTTCGCTTTTTCATGTTGCAATCGCAATACCGTAGCACTTTGGACTTCTCAAATGAAGCCTTAAAAGCGGCTCAAAAAGGCTATAAGCGTATTGCCAATGGCTTACGCATCATCAAAGGGATGGAATTTGAAGGTGAGGCGATGGCCATCGATGAATTACAAGTTGGCGAAATCGACGCAGCCATTCAAGGTTGCTATGATGGAATGAACGATGATTTGAATACGGCAGTAACAATTTCACACTTGTTTACGTTATTAAAAAAGATCAATCAATTGCATACGGGCCAATTGGCATTTGGTCAGATAGGCCAAGCTGTTTTTGATCGCTTGAAGGTAAACTATATTCAGTTTTTAGAACAAGTATTAGGCCTTCAAGAAGAGTTTCCTGCAAACCAAGAATCGTTGATCAAGGGGATGTTAGGATTATATGCTTCCTTCAAAGAGAAGCGGGAATATGACAAGGTAGACGAAATTCGCGCAAGTTTTAAAGCGATGGGACTATTAGTTAAAGACATGAAAACGCGCATTGATTGGGCTTACGAAGAATAAAACTATGTTTAGAAATTTAACTCCTACTGTACGAAATTTGATATTCATCAACGTCGCAATTTATGCGCTTGGTGGATTTTTGCCTACGGACTTGTTGAGTTTACACTATTTCCAAGCCAAGGATTTCCATATTTACCAAGTTGTCAGCTATATGTTTGTTCATGCAAGTCTGATGCATTTGTTGGGCAATATGTTTGGCTTATTCATGTTCGGCTCTTTGCTTGAACGGATGTGGGGAGCTCAGCGATTTTTATTTTTCTATTTTTTCTGTGGAATTGGTGCAGGCTTATTGTACATGGGCATTCAGCATTTTATTGATTTTGCGGATTTTCGTCGGGCGACTGAAATCGTACTAAGCGACCCAAGTTCTATGCATCTCTATGATTATGCACAACACTATCAGGTTATTTCCTTGCCCGATGGCAATGTTAACATTGAATGGGCGCGTGAAAATTATGCCGAATATGTGAATCGGAGTCAGTTGGCAGGAGCATCCGGTGCCATTTTTGGCATTTTAATGGCCTTCGGCTATTTGTTCCCTAATTCGGAAATGTTCCTTTTCCCCTTCCCTATTCCCATCAAGGCAAAATACTTTGTAAGTTTTTATGGTCTTTATGAATTGTATCAAGGGATTCAACAATATCAAGGGGATAATGTTGCTCACTTCGCGCACATCGGCGGGATGATTTTTGCTGTCATCTTATTGATGGTTTGGAAGACCAAACGCAATCATTTCTATTGATATGCGCGGATTTTGGCAAGACTTTCAACGCTTAATTCAGCAGCCCGGCGAGGGTTTGTTGAAAATCATTGCAGTGAATTGTTTGCTATTTCTTGCCTTGATGCTGTTCCGGATCGTAATGATTATCAGCGGCAAAGCCTATGTTTATGAATTGCTATTGGAGCAATTGACACTATCCGCCAACATCCAATCCAACCTCTTACATCCTTGGCGATTCATCAGCTACTTTTTTGTGCATGTGGAAATTTTCCATTTGGCCTTTAACATGATGTTCCTTTATTGGTTCGGGAAAATTCTGCAAGAGGTCATCGGGAATAATAAAAGTGTGCAAACTTTTTTCTTGGGCGGCATCATGGGGGCTATCGCTTTTTTGTTGGCTTATAATTTCATTCCTTTTTTTGAGCACCAAGGTGGGAGTTATTTATTGGGTGCTTCGGGAGGGGTTTTTGCTATCGTTTTGGCTGCTGCCACCCTCCGACCGAATTTCGAGGTCCATTTATTTTTAATTGGTCCCGTTCGCATCAAATACATCGCGGGCTTTTATTTAATTTGGTCACTTTTAGAGACCGTAGGTACAAACGCAGGAGGTCAAATTGCCCATTTAGGTGGTGCAATGGTTGGCTTTTTCATGGGTTATCTGCACGAACATCCCATAAATTGGGAAAGATTTAGAAAAAAAGAAAGCCCTTTCATTCATGCCGACTTAACGCGTGAAAAAAAACCAAGAAAACAAGCAGAAAACATCGATGAAGAAGAGCTGAATCAGATTTTGGACAAAATATCGAAGTCGGGCTACGACAGCCTCAGCAAAACCGAAAAAAGAAGATTGTTCAAGGCAAGTCAAAAAAATGAGTAAGCGTCAAAAACATTTTTACCTTTGTAGAGTTTTTCTTTCACTTGAATAAATTATTTGTGTCAACTCAATTCCCTGCCGGCCCCTTACTAAGCAAGATTCAGGCACCTGCCGATCTGCGTAAGTTACAAGCCAATCAGCTTCCAGCTGTTTGCGAGGAATTGCGTCAATACATCATTGATCATGTCTCGGTTAATGGAGGACACTTTGGCGCTTCATTGGGTGTGACCGAATTAACGGTAGCCTTGCATTATGTGTTTAACACGCCCTATGACCAATTAGTCTGGGACGTGGGACATCAGGCTTATGGGCATAAGATATTAACGGGCCGACAAGGCGTTTTTCACACAAATCGTTTGTTGGGCGGAATCAGCGGATTCCCCAAAAGATCCGAAAGTGAATATGATGCATTTGGTGTAGGACATTCATCCACATCCATTTCGGCTGCTTTAGGGATGGCTGTTGCATCACGTTATAAAAAAGAATTTGATCGCCAACACATTGCAGTCATAGGCGATGGCTCCATGACGGCAGGCATGGCTTTCGAAGCCATGAACCATGCGGGAGATATCCCAAACAATATGATTATCATTTTGAATGATAATTGCATGGCGATTGACCCCAATGTGGGCGCTTTGAAAGAATATTTAACCGACATCACGACATCCCATACTTACAACAAGGTGAAGGATGATGTTTGGAACCTACTAGGAAAGATGTCCCGCTTTGGGAAGTCGGCACAAGAAATTGTCTCCAAAATCGAGAATGGTCTAAAAGCCACTTTGTTGAAGCAAAGCAATTTATTTGAGTCCTTCAATTTACGCTATTTTGGCCCGATTGATGGACATGATGTGGAATACCTAGCCACTGTTTTGCGTGATTTAAAAGATATTCCCGGCCCTAAAATTTTGCATTGCGTCACAACCAAGGGCAAAGGATATTCGTTGGCCGAAAAAGATCAAACACTTTGGCATGCGCCAGGTAAATTCGATAAGCTAACCGGGGAAATCGAAAAAAAGACCTACGACAATCCACAAGCACCTAAATACCAGGAAGTTTTCGGACATACATTAGTTGAGCTCGCAGAAAAGAATTCCAAAATCATGGGAATTACCCCTGCGATGCCATCGGGTTCATCATTAAATATCATGATGGCGGCGATGCCTGACCGTGCATTTGATGTGGGAATTGCCGAACAACATGCCGTTACATTTTCGGCGGGATTAGCTACGCAAGGATTGACCGTATTCTGTAATATCTATAGTTCCTTTATGCAAAGGGGCTATGACCAAGTTGTACATGATGTGTGTTTGCAAAAGTTACCGGTGATTTTCTGCCTAGACCGTGCGGGTTTAGCGGGAGCAGACGGTCCTACGCACCATGGAAATTTGGACATTGCAATGATGCGTTGCGTTCCCAATATGATTGTGGCAGCTCCACGCAATGAGCAAGAATTAAGAAACATCATGTATACAGCGTCTTTGGATACATTCAAAGAACGCGGTGAAGCGATCAGCATTCGGTATCCAAGAGGTCAAGGGGTCATGCCCGCTTGGCGAACAAATTTTGAAGAAATTGAAATTGGGACAGGCGTTCAAATCAACAGCGGGAAAGATGTGGCTATTTTGAGTTTAGGTCATATTGGGAACGAAGCGATTAAGGCCGTTGAATTATTAGCAAGCCAAGGAATCCAGGCGGCTTTATACGACATGCGCTTTGCAAAACCGCTGGATGAAAAGCTTTTACATGAAATCTTCGCTAAATTTAATACCATCTTAACAGTAGAGGACGCCTCGATCGTTGGCGGATTCGGTTCTGCCATTGCGGAATTCATGGTGGATCATCAATATCAGGCCAACATGATTCGTTTGGGAATCCCAGACCACATTGTGGAACATGGCGAACAAAGTGAATTATATGCACTTTGTGGGATTGATTCGGTCGGAATTGCACAAAAAATAGCTAATCAATTAGGTCAAAAAGCGAAGGCTAAGGCATCAAGAGCCCTGACAGAATAAATTCCCCGCAGCTGATTTTTAATCAATTAGCACTTTTCAAAGAAATTATCCGTACCTTTGCACCTTAAATTCCCCGACTTGGGAGAATTTTAATTCATTCAACGCCTACATTTTTATGCAAAGCATTCGTAACATTGCCATCATTGCCCACGTTGACCACGGTAAAACGACTCTTGTGGACAAAATTATTCATGCCTCTAAAATCTTCCGTGAGAACCAGGAATTTGGAGATTTGATCCTAGATAATAACGACTTAGAACGTGAACGCGGTATTACGATTGTTTCTAAAAACGTATCGGTTCGTTATAATGGAGTAAAAATCAACATCATTGACACACCAGGTCACGCCGACTTTGGCGGTGAAGTGGAACGCGTACTTCGTATGGCGGATGGTGTTATTTTATTGGTTGACGCCTTTGAAGGTCCGATGCCACAAACACGTTTCGTATTATCAAAAGCCATCGCTTTAGGTCTTAAGCCTATCGTAGTAGTGAATAAAGTAGATAAAGAAAACTGTCGTCCAGATGAGGTACACGAAAGTGTATTTGACTTGATGTTCAACTTAGATGCAACGGAAGATCAATTGGATTTCCCATGTGTTTACGGTTCATCGAAACAAGGATGGATGAGTGACGATTGGAAAAAACCAACCGACAACATCATCCCATTATTGGATGCAATCATCGAGCACATCCCTGCTTCTAAAGTTCAAGAAGGAACGCCACAAATGCAGATTACGTCATTGGATTACTCTTCATTCGTAGGTCGTATCGCGATCGGACGTTTAGAGCGTGGAACTTTGACAGAAGGAATGCAAATTTCATTGTGTAAAGCAGACGGCTCGACGAAGAAAATGCGTATCAAAGAACTTCAAGTATTTGAAGGCCTTGGTAAAGTAAAAGTTGACAAAGTAGAGTGTGGTGAGATTTGTGCGGTAACAGGTATCGAAGATTTCGAAATCGGTGATACAATCGCAGATGCTGAGAATCCAGAAGCATTGGAGCGTATCGCAATCGATGAGCCTACGATGAACATGTTGTTCACAATCAACAACTCTCCATTCTTTGGTAAAGAAGGTAAATTAGTAACATCTCGTCACATCCGTGAGCGTCTATTCAAAGAGACAGAGAAAAACTTAGCCTTGAAAGTTGTTACAACAGAAAGCGAAGATAAATTCTTAGTATTTGGACGTGGTATTCTTCACTTGTCGGTATTAATCGAGACCATGCGTCGCGAAGGATACGAATTACAAGTAGGTCAGCCTCAAGTAATCTTCAAAGAAGGTCCAAACGGCGAGCGTTTAGAGCCAATTGAATCTTTGGTTGTAGACGTTCCTGCTGAAGTTGCTGGTAAAGTAATTGAATTAGCAACACAAGGTAAAGGTGAATTATTGATCATGGAACCGAAAGGTGACTTACAACACTTAGAATTCAACATTCCATCACGTGGATTGATTGGTTTACGTTCGAAAGTGTTAACGGCTACATTTGGTGAGGCGATTATGGCACACCGTTTTATTGCTTACGAAGAGTTCAAAGGAGCTATTCCTGGTCGTATCAACGGATCATTGATCTCGATGAATACAGGTCCTGCAATTCCTTATGCAATTGATAAATTACAAGACAGAGGGGTGTTCTTCATCGATCCAGGTGAAGAGGTTTACACAGGGATGGTTGTAGGTGAGCACAATCGCCAAAACGACATCGAAGTGAACCTTCAAGCTGCGAAGCAATTAACGAATATGCGTGCGTCAGGTACGGATTCAAATACCAAAATTGCTCCGAAATTAAACTTCTCATTAGAAGAGTGTATGGAATTTATCCAAAAGGATGAATACTTAGAAATCACTCCAAAATCATTGCGTATGCGTAAAATTTGGTTAGATCCAAACGAGCGTAAGCGTAACGAGAAGAAACCAAGCTAATTCTAGAAGGCTGCCTAAACGGGCAGCCTTTTTTTATGGAAAATGAACGGCGGCTTGCTCAGCTAAATAATATACTTTTTTAGGCCAAAAAGGCTTTAGTTTACTCAATCGATACGCACTCGGCTTGCGAATAAAATACCAAGTTGAACCCCGCCACGAAGTCAAAAATCGAGGATCTCTCAAATCTAAATCTGCGGCTAAAATCAGATGACTATTTTGAGGCATACGTTGGACACTCGGTTTCGCCAAATAAACAAATTCATTCCCCTGATATTTCCACTGAAAACTACCTTGTGGCCATTTACGCGACAGGGTGTCAACCACTTGATTCTTTGCCCACCAAGGACTGACATTCGCTTGTACCCAAGCTTCACTCGCCGCACCATAGCTCTGTCCAAATATCCCTTGGGTTCTTAGAAATACCAACTGCTTTTCTGCCACTGTTAAATAGGCATCATCTTGCCAGGGCTCCATTAAGCGATAAATCATGTTGCAACTCAAGAGTCCTATTCCAAGGTAAAGCCCCCATATCCTACGCATTGCCCACCAATACCACATCAAGGCGATACCCAAATAATAGGCTCCTAATTCAAATCCATTCATTCGAACAAAGGGAATCACCGTCTGAAAGCGCCCCGTGGTATAAAACATGAGGCCATGTAAAAGCTCAAAACTGAATAATAACAAATGTCCAAAGGCTGAAAAAACGAATGGCGTATAATTAATCAGAGGGGCTAAAATCAGATACAAAAAGCCAATACCCAAAGTGCAAGTCGAAAGCAAAACCAAAGCAGGGTTGAGCAAAAAGAAATAAAAAGGATTGGGGAATTGATGAAAGTAAAAGATAATCAAGGGCCAGGTAAAAATTTGGGCGCTGATGGCGACACAGGTCAACTCCCATGTTTGCTGGGCTATCCAGGCTTTTGGCTTCCATAATTGAACGAGTTTACTCTGAAATAAGATAAGCCCAAGCACAGCTGCATAAGACAGCTGGAAGCCTACTTGAAACAATTCATTCGGCTGAATCACGAGTAAAACAAAACA
>JAHEAY010000029.1:0-4566 GCA_024642485.1 Cytophagaceae bacterium | reverse complement strand
CAAAAAGCCGATGATCCATAGGCCTAAAATTCGCAGAAAAGGGAAAGGACTAAAAAATGAAAACACATGTTAGGCGAAAAGGCCTAAATGTAGAATTTTTTTGATTGGATTAATTCCTCGACAGTATCAGGAACTAGATATTTTATCGACTGCCCTTGTTGGATACATTGACGAATATACGTTGCCGAAATTTGCAATAATGGCGCCTCAATGCGCGTAACCTGTGGGTGCTGCCACAAATCACTCTGTTTTTGCTCTCCGCGCGGATAAACATAGAGGCCAAAATAATCAAGTATCTTATCGTAGTTCTTCCAACTTTTGAATTGCTCGAGGTTATCTCCACCCAAAATTAAGCGAAAAGAATCGTTGGGAAATTTCTCCGACAAATGCGTCAGCGTATGAATCGTGTAGGAAGGTTTACTTAAGTGAAACTCGATATCCGAGCTCTTAAAATGATAATTATCAGCGATGGCACGGTCGACTAAATCCAGTCGATCGAATTCATGCAAAAGTGTTTTGCTGTGTTTTTGAGGATTTTGAGGAGAAACAACGAACCAGATTTGGTCTACATCCGTTTGATTTAATACCGCTTGAGCAATAATGAGGTGGCCATGATGAATGGGATTAAACGATCCAAAAAATAGGCCAATCTTCATCTTATCGCGTGAAATTATCAAATAAACTTTGTGCCTCTTGGACCGCATCTTCCAATTTGTCGTTCACGAGAATCACATCAAATTTGTCTTGGAATGCCCATTCAAATTTCATCTTAAAAATTCGCTTGGAAAGTGATTCTTCCGTTTCGGTACCACGAGCACGTAAACGCTCTTCGAGCATTTCAAGTGTAGGGACTTTCACAAAAATGGCCAATGCGCGCTCCTTGTAGTAGTTTTTCAACGCAAGACCGCCTTTCACATCCACATCAAAAATGACATGTTTTCCTGATGCCCAGATACGCTCAATTTCAGATTTTAATGTACCATAATAAGCGCCTGGGTAAACTTCCTCCCACTCGACAAACGCATCTTCGTCAATTTTAGCACGGAATTCATCCGGCGTCATGAAATAATAATCTTGACCGTTCGCTTCTGCGCGACCACGTTTATCACGCGTGCAAGCTGAAATAGAAAAACCCAAATTCGGGTTATTCGCTAATAATTCTTTTACAATCGTAGTTTTACCGGATCCGGATGGAGCAGAAAAAATAATGAGTTTACCTTCCAAGTGCTGCTTGATTTAATTAGCTAGCAAAATAACGGAATAAGTATGGAAATAAGGATTAAAACGACGAAAAGTTTTGCTTTAATCCGAGCGAAAAGCGTTTCCGGACATTTACTTGAACAGTTCGATTTAATAGCCTTTCGCAACGATTGCTCAAGTTCATATCCTTCTTGGCATGGCAAACATTGCTCTTTATTGGCAAGAAAAGCTGCCTCTTCTTCAGGAGTCGCCTCGCGATCGATGATACGCTGAATTAACTTTAAACAATCGGGCTGATGGGTACAAGTCTTTTTCATGAGATTACATGCTTAATGCACTATTTTTTTAACAACGGGGACGGGGAATAAAGTTCATTTTGAAGGAGTGACACATTGTCAGTGATACCCTTTACTTTTTGCATAGGCGGCCAAACTATCTTTCAAGATAGCACGTGCACGATGCAGACGTGAACGAACAGTCCCAATGGGTATATCCAAAATACGGGCCATTTCCTCGTAACTAAATTCTTCTAAATCACAGAGTATGATAATCATTCGAAAGTCGACAGGCAACGCTTGTATGGCGGCAGTAATCTCATCCCCCAACATCTCATTGACAGTCTCAGCATGCAGGTCTGCATGTGATGCAGGCTCTTGATCTTCATCTCCCGAAAAGGATTGCTCAACCCATTCAAACTCCACTTTCGCGGGGCCACGGGATTTTTTTCGATAATCATTGATGAAATTATTCTTAAGAATTCGGAATAACCAAGCTTTGGCATAGGTACCAGGCTCGAAAGAATCGATGAAACGAAACGCTTTCATACACGTATCTTGTACAAGATCTTGTGCATCATCCTCGTCATTGGTTAAGCGTAGTGCAAAGTTGTACATCGCATCAAGGTGCGGCATAAACTCCTTCTCAAATAGCACTTGTGCATTGGATCGAGGCATCGAAACTGATTGTGTAGATGTTTCCATGGGTAGGCAATTTGCACATGGAATATGACATGTGCGCAGGTATGCCTACAAATTTAAGACCACAAAAAAATCTGCCAAAAAGACCTATTCAGATCGGTTGAAAAATTCCAAAATTCCAAAAACGGCCATCCCTAGCAGCGTAGAAGAAAGCGCCTTCAAGACACTAAAGCCCAATAAGGACCAATCGCCAGCTTCTAAAATAAAAAGTAGCAAATGATGGGACATTAACATGAGGAATAAATAGGAAAAGAACCAAAGCCACTTCATTTCAGCTAATGAAATGCTGGAACGCTCATCGTATCCATTCGCCGGAGTAAGAATTCGAAAATAAACAGGACGCAACCATGCCACAAGAACACAGGCAAAGGCATGCATCCCATGAGTATTGTAAAATACATCAATAACCCAGCCTACCGCCATAGCCCCTAAAAGCAATAACAATGGGTTTACCTGCATCGGTGCTTTGACCAGAAACCAAGTATAAATAAAGCAAAAAGCCACGTTTGCAATGGCAATATCACGCAAAAACAATACCTGAATCGCGATCGCAAAAACGACCGAGAAAAACCATTTAAAATTAAATGTGAAGTTCATCTTATTCTGCTTTCGGTTTAGTCGTTTCTAATTGCGCTTGTTGGCCTGCCAAACGATTCTTGATTACATAGACATATTGCAACGTAGCGAACTGCGTGAATAACATAACTTTAATATCATGGAACGTATCGTCCTTTTCCAGACCCACTTTGGCTACGATACCAATGGGAATGTTGGGCGGAAATACGGCATTGTAGTCTGAGGTCACAACTGTATCTCCTTTAACAACCTTCTTATATTTGGAGACATCCATCATATCAGCTACCTCACTTTGGTAACCCGGCCATTTGATATAACCTAATTCCCCACTGCGTTTCAATTTTGCGGAAACAGAGTTGCTTGTGTGTAATACCGACACAACCAAGGATAAATTATCCGTACAAGACATCACTTTCCCTACAACCCCTGTAGAAGAAATAACGGCCATGCCTGGCTGTATACCGTCTTTTCTTCCCTTATCTAAGGTTAAATAATTTTGGGACATACTTGTAGACTGGTCAATCACCTTACTGGCCACGGCTTGATAGCGATTTAGCATCGCTTCGCTCACATAATAGGGAAGTTTGGTTAAAGGCTGCTGTTGGCTTTTTAAGCGCAACAATTCCGTCCGCAATTGGGCATTCTCACGTGCCAACGTACCATTCACAATACGCAGTTGGTGATAGGTTTTTACCTCCTGAGTCGTAGATAGAATGGAAGCCGCCCACTGATTGGTGGTATTAAAATAAAGCGTATGCTGATAGGCATTGTATTTGAATACTGCCCAAACATTGACCAATTCCAGCAACAAAAGCAAAAGGATAACCCTTTGGCGCGCTAAAAATTGGAACAATTGAATCATGGCTTATCGCGATTGAAAACTAGGTAATTAAAACAGGCTTGTACTTCTCAAGATTTTTCAAGATTTCGCCTGTACCGCGAACAACGGCCTTCAATGGATCGTCAGCCACGTGAACTTTTAATTGCGTTTTCTTTTCGATACGTTTATCTAAACCATGTAACATCGCACCACCACCGGCTAAATGAATACCGTTGTGGAAAATGTCACCTGAAAGTTCCGCTGGAGCCCGTTGCAAGGTTTCCATAATCGCTACCTCAATCTTCGTAATGGATGAATCCAAGGCGTATGCGATTTCAGAATAATTGATCAAAATTTCTTTCGGGATACCCGTCATTTGATCACGACCACGAATTTCGAAATCCGCAGGAGGATTTTCTAATTCTGGTAAGGCTGCACCAACTTGTATTTTAATTTGCTCAGCAGAACGCTCACCGATCACCAATTTGTGTTCGCGTAATAAATAATCTTTGATGTCACGCGTAAACTCATCACCTGCGACACGAATCGAGTTTTCAACAACGATACCGCTCAAAGAAATGATGGCAACTTCGGTTGTTCCTCCTCCGATATCAACGACCAATGAACCATTAGGTTGTTCGATGTCTATACCAATACCTATCGCAGCTGCGATAGGCTCATGCACCATGTAAACTTCACGAGCACCTGCGTGCTCCGCAGAATCCTTAACCGCACGTTTTTCAACCTCCGTAATTCCAGAAGGAATACAAATCACCATGCGAAGTGCAGGTGAGAAAAATGAATTTCCACGATCCAACATTTTAATCAAACCACGCAACATTAATTCCGCTGCGGTAAAGTCGGCGATTACCCCATCTTTCAATGGACGAATCGTTTTGATATTATCATTTGTCTTCTCATGCATCATCATGGCTTGTCGACCTACGGCTAACACTTTATTTGTGGTCCGGTCTAAAGCAATAATCGACGGCT
>JAHEAY010000002.1 GCA_024642485.1 Cytophagaceae bacterium | reverse complement strand
TAATTGATTCCTTGTATGGACACGATGGATTCTTAATCGAAAGCGGTTTGATGACGAAGGCGATTCGCCTTTGGCAGAAATTGCAATTGCTTGAGGTGAATCCTATGGCGGAGTTCTTTCGGGAGCTAGAACGCTTGTAGAGACGCGATACTTCGCGTCTTTTTATTTGTCGACGCGAGCTATCGCGTCTCTACATTCTTTATATTTGATCCATGGATTTCAAAAACAAAATTGTCTGGATCACTGGAGCGTCATCTGGAATCGGGGAGGCATTAGCCTATGAATTTGCATCTAAAGGTTCGCATTTAGTCTTATCAGCACGTAGGGAAGCGGAATTACAGCGGGTGGCACGTGCCTGTGAAGCGCACGGCGGAAGCGTATTGGTTTTGCCATTTGATATGGTTGACACTGCGGTACATGCTGAACAAGTAGAAGCTGTATTGAAAACCTATGGTCGTATCGATGTATTAGTGTTGAATGCAGGTGTAAGCCAAAGGTCTTTTGTGTTGGATACGCAGTTTGATGTATATCGCCGACTGTTTGAAATCAATTTCTTTTCGATTGTGCATTTGGTCCAACAAGTTATTCCGGTTTTTCAAAAACAACATTCGGGTGTATTTGTGCCCATCGCTTCCGTTGCGGGGCGAATATCGACACCTCGTCGGGCTGCATATGGTGCCTCCAAACACGCGTTAATTGGCTTTTTTGATTCTGTTCGAGCTGAATTGCATGAATTTGGGATTCAAGTTAGTACGATTTTGCCTGGCTACATACGGACCGAAATTTCGCTGCATGCAATGAATGAGCATGGCGAAAAATATGGTAAAATGGATCCGAATCAAGCCAAAGGACTTGATCCCGCAGTGGCAGCTTCTAAAATTGTCGCTGCTGTTGCCGTTGGCAAAAATGAATTTTTCGTAGGCGGTGCCTTGGAACGCTTTGGCCTAATCGTGAAGCAAATTGCTCCGCAAATTATGCCTTGGATGCTTCGTAAAATTAGAAATACCTAGGCAGCCTGTTTTTTGTCTTGAAAGAATAAGATAAATAAGACTAAAACTAATAGCGCAATCCCTGCAGGAACCATCCAAACGGACTTCCAATCGTGGATTCCATTCGCGGTGTACATGTCCAACACGATTCCTGAAAGTTTCGATCCGATTCCCATTCCGATTCCATAGGTCGCCAGGGTTATTAAACCTTGCGCAGAATTTTTGATATGAGGACCGGCTTTTTGGTCGGTATAAATTTGACCCGTCACAAAGAAGAAATCGTAGCAAACGCCGTGTAAAATTATACCAATAAATAGGATCCATTCGCTCGAAATACCATCTCCGTAGCCGAAGCAAAGGAAACGGATAATCCAGGCAACTAGGCCCACGATCAACATCTTTTTCACTCCTAGGCGCACGAAGGCGATAGGAATCAGTAACATGAAAACGACTTCGGACACTTGACCCAAGGACATTTTGTTCTCGACATTGCTCATGTGAGCATCTGTCAGCGATGGATTGGCCATCGCATAGTAGAATGAAAGTGGTATGCAGATGAGAATCGAAGAGATAAAGAAGATGAGAAAAGATCGATCTTTGAATAGTTGGAGTGCGTCCAAACCTACAATCTGTGCGACAGAAGCATTTTTGTCGGCTTTGGGAGGGGTATCGGGTAAAAAGAATGCATAAATTCCTAATACGAAGGAGCTGTACATGGCGATGTGGAAGATGGCCACATTGTCTCCTAAGGCATAAAATCCAATAATATTCGTAACAACAATCCATGCGATGGTTCCGGTAACTCGGATGTTGGCAAATTCCTTTTCGGGATTTTGCATTTGTTTCATGGCAATGGAATTGGATAGGGCAAGGTTAGGTGCAAAGCATAGCGTGTATGCTAAGATATACCAAAAGAAAACTTCGGGGTCAGTCGTTTGGCTTAACAGATAGAGGATTCCTCCTCCAATGATATTTAAAACACCCATCACTTTTTGTGCGGCAAAAAAGCGGTCGGCAATTAATCCAACGAAAAAAGGTGCGACTAAAGAAGCGAGGGCAAAGGTTAGGTAAGCATTGCCAACTTGATCTCCCGTGGCATGTAGTGTACTTAATAAATATTTACTCATCTGGCCGTACCAGGCTCCCCATCCAAAGAACATGAGGAACATCATTGTCATGAGTTGAATTTTAGTCGAATTTTTCATTTTATAGGTTTCTTGCGGGTCAAAAATACAAATTTGAAAGAAATATCAAATTTTAAGAAAATATATTTTTGAGCTTATGGGCTTGATTTTGAAATGCTATTTTCCGAAAATTCTCCTATTTTTTCCGAGAATGGGTCAAATTGGTATCCTGTTTTATTGGATTTTGCAAAATTGTTAATTCTGGGCTTGTAAATGGAACTTATTAGGCTTTTTTGCCTAAGGTGTAAGTATTTGATTTTCAGTATTTTTTGTGCGTTTTTTGATGAAAATTTGAAGGGCAGGTAGCCTTCTGCATTTATATTTGGTATGAATTTAGTTGGAGTTTTGTTGATTTCGGGAAGACCTACGGGTACATTTCAAGGTTCCATGACCTTGTTTTTGGTGTTATTTTCATTTATAGCTTTGGCATTAATTGGGGTTGGTGTTATTCTTTACCAAAAACGTAAGGAGTGGATCGCACACTCGAAGATGACCTATGGCAAGATTGTTGAAATATCGAAGCGTTATGCCAGGGATGATCATTCAGGTCGGTTCCCTATTTATTTTCCCATCGTATCTTATTATGTGAATGGAAGTGAGTTTCGTCGGGAAGCTGATAAAGGTTTAGCGAAAAATTGTGAAGTGGGGCAGGAGATACCTGTGCGTTATTTGACGGAAAATCCTTATGAGGCTTCTTTGAATGAGTCCTCAATTCCTGTGTTGAATCCAACGGTGTTTTTTGTGTTGGGGATATTGATGTTGCTGAGTTCGATTGCGCTATCGGTGTTGCACAGATAGTCGTTAGACGCTGGACTTTGGACGTTAGAGACGCTTTTGCGTCTTTTTCTCCTGGTTAAAACCTGGGGTTATAAATTATTAACCCCAGACTTCAGTCTGGGGATTTAGTCGCCAAGTCCCCACTCTATATTCTTCCGACGTCAAACGTCCAAAGTCCAATGTCTACCAACCATCATCCTTTTTAGGCTTGATATTTGCTGGACTTTTTTTCGCTGGAGTAGGAGCTGAAGCTTTGGGGCTTGAAGATCCGTTGCCCTTGAGATTTACATCTAAATCTACCCGACTGAAAACGCGGGTTACGATTTTCCACTCCCCATTGACCTGTAATAAGCTTAATAAGTCGATGTATTTGAAGTCGGCGAATTGCAATTCTGCAGCAGCCAAACCTGAAATGCCTGCATACGAATAGCTGATCAGTTTTGCCGTTGCTTTCACACCGCCGGCTGGAGTTTTGGAAATAAAGGTTTTGATAGGGAAATCTTGAATCTTACCTGTGCTCGCATTAACGGTACGTAAAATAGCCGATGAATGAAAGGCCTTGCCTAGTTTGGCTGTGTCACCGGTCGTTAGGCCTTCGAAATAATTGTTGACCGTTGCTTTTATCGCCTCATCCGGACTTTGTCCAAATGCAAATAGGCTAATTAATACTAGGCAAAAGCTTAATGTGATTGATCTTTTCATGTGCTTTTTATTTAGTTGCCTCCAAGGACAAATTCAGTGGGTAAAGGTTCTCCCTTCATGAACAAGTTTGCCTTTTCAGGATATAAAATGGATTGGACAATATTCACGCGCCCTAGAGCATGGTTTGCCATGTTGCCTAAAATGATAATGGCAGAATTGTCTTTGGGGTTATGCAGGTAATAGTTTTTGAATCCGTGCCACCAACCGGTGTGATAGGTAAGCCATTCTCCATTATCGAGTTGGGCGAGGCGCCAGCCGAAGCCATAGTTTTTAGCTAATACTTTCGGAGTGGTGTGTTGGGGCGTGAACGCTTCCTCTAGGGTTGCGAATTTCACCAACTTCTCTTCATTCAGTGCCACATCCCAGTGGTATAGATCCTCTACGGTCGAATAAATTCCTTTGTCGCCCGTTACACCGTCCAAATGGTTGAATTCAGAAACGACAGGTCCTCCTCGACGAGGGACATAACCTGTTGCAGCGGTTCTGAGCATTTCGGGATGCATGGGGTCGTAAATGAATGATTCCGACATGCCTGCGGGTTCAAAGAGATTCTTTTTGGCATATTCTCTGAAATTCATGCCGCTTAACTTTTCGACGATGTAAGCCAGCAACATATAATTGGTATTGTTGTAGCTAAATTTTGCATTAGGTCGGTAGTCGATATGCGGCTTTAGGCGAATCATCATTTCTACGACCTTTTGATTTGTCAAAGGGATTTTCTTGTCGTAAACCTTGTCCATGTTATAGGCATAGTCGGACAAACCTGAGCGATGCGTCAATAAACTGCGGATGGTTAAACTAGAATCGTAAGGAAAACCTGGAATATGTTTGTAGATCGCATCATCGTAATTCAATAACCCCTTTTCATGTAATTGCATGATGGCAACAGCGGTAAATTGTTTGGAGACTGAGGCTAATTGAAAGTGGGTATGCGTATTAATATTGCTTTTGGTAAAGTAATTGGCATAGCCAAACCCTTTCTTGTAAATAATTTTACCGTATTGAGCAACGAGCACAGCCCCATTGAATCCGGATTTAGCTTGTAGCTTGGAGAAGAAGGTGTCGAGCTTGATCGATTTTTGTTTGGCAATTTCCGGGTTGAATAAATTGGCTAAACTGTCATTGCGTTTCTCGATGTTCGTTTTAACATGAAAAAAACTTTTCGTGGGATGCGAAGAGATTAATAATCCAATGAGTGTGCAAATGGACAGTGCACCAATAATCTTAGGGCCTTTGGGTAATTTCAACATGTATTCGATTAAGCGGTTCATTTCAAAGCAATTTAATGCAATTCGTGTTTTTAATCAAGTGGGCATTCATCTTTATTTAGCTTGTTTGATTACTTTCGGACATTGAATTGGAAATCCCTATGAAATACATCTTCATTTTGTTGATACGTTTGTACCAAGGCCTCATCTCACCCTTTTTACCAAATGCTTGTCGGTACCAGCCCACCTGCTCCGAATATGCCAAACAGGCATTTATCAAATACGGATTTTTGAAGGGATTTCGATTGGCCATTAAACGGATTTCCTCTTGTCATCCCTGGGGAGGAAGTGGCTATGATCCATTACCTTAATTTCAAGATACAGAATAGCACTGTCCAAAATATACAATTAATTGGATTATTCCGTTTTAGGTTAATTTATTGAATGGTAATTCATTGCCGATAAATTATTTGATTTTTTTCAAAAAAAAATTCTATTGAAAAAATACAATCGCTTTTAGGCCATTTTGGGCCACTTTGCAGCGTAAATATATCGAACAGCACATATATAGGTATAAATTAGATTATTTCGGGAACCTGTCCTACACTGTGCTACTTTTCAAGAAATTCTATATTATGTACAATTTACAAAGGCATAATCCTTGATTCATTAATTAAAATCATTTTTTTATTCAATTTATTATTCTTTTTTTTGCCTTGGTTTTGAAATTAGCTATGGACTCTAAACGATTACATCGCTGTTTTTGGCTGAAACAAAATCACAAAGAATCATTAATCATTTTTAACCCTTAATTTTTCACTTATGATTCATTCTTACAAAAGAGTGGGTCGCCTTGTGCGATCAAGTGTAAGTAACCTAGGCTTCAAACAAGCTTTTAGTGTTGCTGTTGCACTGTTAATTTCCTTGGGTGCTTTTGCTCAAGATGTGGTAACGGGAAAAGTAACTGACGCTGCTGATGGCTCAGGTATCCCAGGTGTTTCTGTAGCTGTAAAAGGTACTACTCGTGGTGCTCAAACAGATGCAAACGGTACTTATAAAGTTAATGCTGGGTCGAACGCGACTTTAGTATTCTCTTTTGTAGGTTATGCTTCTAAAGAAGTTGCAGTAGGTTCTAAATCTGTTGTTAACGTTTCTTTGGCTGCTGACAACAAATCTTTGGAAGAAGTTGTGGTTGTTGGTTACGGTACACAAAAGCGTAAAGAGATTTCAGGAACAGTAACTAGCTTAGGTTCTCGTGATTTCAACGCCGGTGTTGTAACAAACCCATTAGCTGCTGCTCAAGGTAAAGTTGCAGGTTTAGTTATCACACAGGCTTCTGGTGATCCAAATGCTACTCCAACTGTACGTTTACGTGGTACGGGTTCATTGAACGCAGGTTCTGAGCCATTATACGTAATTGACGGTGTGATTGGTGCTCCTATCCAAAACATTGCTCCAGAAGATATCTTATCTATGGACGTGTTACGTGATGCATCTTCAGCTGCTATTTACGGTTCTCGTGGTGCAAATGGTGTTATCTTGATCAACACGAAACGTGGTAAGTCAGGTACTCCTACTGTTGATTATTCTGCTTATGTTGGTTCTGAGTCTATCTCTCAACGTCCAGAATTGTTAAACGGTGCTGAATTCCGTGCTGCTGCTGCGAAGTACAATCAAAAATTTGATGACTTAGGAGCTAACACAGATTGGTTGAAAGTTATTACTCGTAATGCGGTTTCTCAAAACCACAACATTGGTGTTTCTGGTGGATCTGAAAACGTATCTTACCGTGCATCAGTTGGTTATTTAGACCAAACAGGTACATTGATCGGTTCTGGTAAAGATCGTTTAACAGGTCGTTTGAACTTAGATGCGAAAGCATTAAATGGTAAGTTGAACATGAAAGTAAATATGTCTGCTTCTCAGACAAACTCTCAGTTCTCTGATAACCGTGCGATTGGTTTTGCAATGAACATGCGTCCAACGGACCCTGTTTACAATGCAGATGGAACATATTTCCAAATCCCAGGTACATTTGCCAACTTCAACCCATTAGCGGTAGTAGAAAGCAAATCAAATACACAACGTTTGCATGACTTCTTGTTCAACGGACAAGCTGCTTATACAATCTTAGAAGGTTTGGTATTCAACGTATCAGGAACTTTGCGTACGCAAACAACTGACGGTTCTTATTTCGCGAAATCTACTCCAGGTAACTTATTAGCTACTGTAGGTGGAAATGCTGCTAACCGTTCATTGAACTCAATTACTGATAAGCAATTAGAGACAACTTTGACTTACTCAAAGAAATTGAATGATGTTTCTACATTGAACGTTTTGGGAGGTTACACTTACCAAGATGTTGTTGCTGATGGTTTTTCTGCTGGAAATAACAATTTCTTGACAGATGCTTTCGAAGCAAACAACTTAGGTTCAGGTTTAGGTATTCGTACTAACCCTAGCTTATTAGGTTCTTACAAGAATGAATACAAATTGGTATCTTTCTTAGCTCGTGCTCAATATTCATTATTGAACAAATATTTCGCAACAGTTAACGTTCGTCGTGACGGTTCTACGAAATTCGGTGATAACAACAAGTGGGGTGTGTTCCCTTCAGTTTCAGTAGGTTGGGCTTTATCTGAAGAGGCATTCTTGAAAGGTAACGCTGTAATTGACAACTTGAAATTACGTGTTAGCTGGGGACAAACTGGTAACTCGGAAGGTATCCGTCCATTGTTATCTAAATCGTTCTACGGAGCTTCAGGTTCTTACTTTGATGGTAGTGCAAACGACTTCTTGCCTGCATACTCTATCCAATCTAACCCGAACCCTAACTTGAAATGGGAGATCAACGAAAACTACGGTGCTGGTATTGACTTCTCTATCTTGAAAGGTAAAGTAACTGGTAACTTCGATGTTTACACGCGTACAACAAAAGATTTGTTATACACAGTAAACGTTCCACAAGAGAAAGGTTATGTATACCCAACAATGTTGGCTAACATCGGATCGATGAAAAACCAAGGGGTTGAGTTATCATTAACTTACCAAATCTTGGAGAACAAAGATTGGAACATCGCTACTACGTTAGCTGCTTCATTCAACAAAAACGAAATCGTTTCATTGAAGAATGATTCATTCGCTGCTCCAGACCAAGTATTCTTGTCTACTTCTTTAGGTTCATTCATCCGTGGTACATCTGCTGTTAACTTCTCAGTATTACAAGCAGGTCACCCAGTAGGTGAGTTCTATGGTGCTAAAATTGCTTCTATCACAAACGGAAAATATGTATTCCAAGATTTGAACGGAGATGGTACTGTTGATCCTAACGCTGCTGACCGTACGTATATTGGTAATCCAAACCCAACTTTCGTAGGTGGTTTGACTACAAACATCCGTTACAAAGCATTTGACTTACAATTCCAATTGACAAGCCAAATGGGTGCGAAAATCGTAAACACAAACATGTTGTTATTAGGTCGTCAAGACGGTCGTATTGCTGAGTCAGGTGCATTGAAAGCTGCATTGACTTCTCAAATCAATGATGAGCGTACAATCCCTATGGATTACTACGTAGAGTCTGGCGATTTCTTACGTTTGAACAACGCATCTTTGGGTTATACATTGCCAGTTAAAGGTGTATTCAAGCGTGCACGTATCTATGTTGCAGGTAACAACTTAGCATTGTTCACTAACTACAAAGGTGTTGATCCTGAGGTTAGCCAAGCATTGTCTGTTGGTTCAGCAGCTCCTGGTATTGACGTTCGTGAGACTTACTACAAAACTCGTGCGATTACTGCGGGTGTAAATCTTTCGTTCTAATCCAACAAAATCGTATTCAATTAGTTAAATAATCGAATAAATAAATTATTAATAAAATGAAAAAATATATCTATAAAGTACTTTCAGTAGGTGTTTTCGCTTCGTTAGCCCTATCGTCTTGTACAGATTTAACTGAGCCAGTTTACGATGCGATCCCAGCAGATCAATTCTTGAAAACTGACGCTCAAATTGCTGCGGCATTAGGACCTGCTTACGGTGGTCTTCGTGGTATCACGTGGGATTGGTTTAATCCTAGTGAAGCATCTTCGGATGAGTTGATCGTTCCTACACGTGGTGGTGACTGGTATGATGGTGGTGACTGGTTGGCTTATTCTCGCCACACTTGGACTCCACAACACGGTCCTATCAACGGAATGTGGGGATTCATCTTTGGTAACATCTCTCAGGTGAACCAATTGATCCCAGTGGTTAAAACAAACCAAAAAGCAGTAGATGAGTTACGTGCTGTACGTGCTTTCTATTACTTCATGGCAATTGACGCGTTTGGAAACGTCCCTATCGTAACAGATAATGCTTCTGTAGGTGGAACAAAAACTCGTGCTGAAGTTTATGCTTTCATTAAGTCTGAGTTAGAGTCAGCTATTCCTAACTTGGTAGCTGGTAAAGCTTATTCTCGTATGACGCAAGATGCTGCACGTATGTTGTTAGCTAAATTGAAGTTGAACGCTGCTGTTTATTCAGGTACTGCTGATTGGCAAGGTGCTTATGATGCTGCTAACGCAGTTATCAACTCGAAAAACGGTTGGTCTTTATCTTCTTCTACTGTTTCTAACTTCATCGTTGCGAACGAAGGATCAGGAGAGAACATCTGGACTATTCCTTTCGATAGCTTCAAAGCAGGTGGTATGAACTTCCAAATGAGAACGTTACACTATGCAAACCAACAAACTTATGGTTTGGGTAACTCTCCATGGAACGGTTTCTGTACATTAGCGGATTTCTACAACTCATTCGAGGCGAAAGATTTACGTAATGCTATGTGGATCAAAGGTCAGCAATATGCTGCTTCTGGTGCTGAATTGAAAGATGCTAAAGGTGCTCCATTAGCGTTTATCGCAGACTTCAACAAGGATCAAATGACGGATGCAGATCCAGAATTCCAGGTTGCTGGTATCCGTTCTCAAAAATATGAGATCCAAAAGAACAACCCGAACGGGGATCAATCAAATGACTACGTTGTATTCCGTTTGGCTGATGCGATCATGATGCGTGCCGAAGCTGCTTTCCGTTTAGGAAAAACTGCTGAAGCTTTAGCTGACTTGAACACAATCCGTAAGCGTTCTGGTGTTGATGCATTAACTTCAATCACAGCAGCTGATATCTTAGCTGAGCGTGGTCGTGAGTTTGCATGGGAAGGATGGAGACGTAATGATATGATTCGTTTCGGTACTTTCTCTTTAGAGCGTAAGTTCATGAAGAAATTAGACAAGACTCGTGAGTTGTTCCCAATTCCACAACCACGTATCGATGCTAACCCATTGTTGAAACAAAACCCTGGGTATTAATTCGTACTGAATTTAGTAAAAAGGCAGAGCCATTGGTTCTGCCTTTTTATTTTATATACAAGCCCTTTTTTGTATTTTTGCAGTCCAATATTTGAACCTTCCATGAAGCATTTTGTACTCCTTTGTAGCGCCGCATTTTTAACCTTTGCTTGTTCCACCAAAGAAGATACCCTCTTTGAAGAATTGCCAGCATCTGAAACAGGCATCGACTTCGTTAATCGGAGTTTAGAGAAAAAGGAATTCAATATTTTCAACTACCGTAATTTCTACAACGGTGGGGGTGTAGCAATTGGAGACGTAAACAATGACGGGCTATCCGATCTATTTGTTACTTCTAATTTTGAAGAAAATAAACTCTACCTTAATAAAGGTGGGATGCATTTCGAAGATATTACGGTCAAGGCAGGGATTGTAGGTAAGAAATTCTGGTCTACCGGGGTAACTTTTGCAGATGTCAATGGGGACGGCTTGATGGATATTTATGTGTGTAATTCAGGTTCTCGCGATGCACGTGGAAACCAATTGTACATCAATCAAGGAATCAAGAGCGGAGTTCCAACTTACAAGGAAATGGCCAAAGAAGCCGGTTTAGAGGATGGCGGTCTTTCTACGCATGCTGCCTTTTTTGATTATGATCGTGATGGGGATCTCGACATGTATTTGCTGAACAACAGCTTTACGCCCATCGATAAATTAGGATATACGAATCTGCGCGATGTGCGCGATAAATTAGGCGGAGACAAATTGTTCCGCAATGACAGTCAAGATAAGAACATCAGATTTACGGATGTTTCCGAAAAAGCAGGCATCTATGGCAGCTTAATCGGTTTTGGTTTAGGAATTACGATCGGGGATGTGAACAATGACAACTGGCCCGATATTTACATATCAAACGATTTCTACGAGCGTGATTATTTGTACATCAATCAACACGACGGAACGTTTAAAGAAGATTTAGAGAATCAAATGCCGCATATCTCCCTAAGCTCGATGGGAGCGGATATCGCCGACATCAATGACGACGGTAACCTCGATATTTTCGTGACCGACATGCTTCCGGGTGATGACCGTCGCTTAAAAACAACGTCTATTTTCGAAGGCTATAACTTAGTTGATTTGAAATTGAAACGCGGTTTTTGGCATCAATACATGCGTAATAACTTGCAGTTAAACAATGGTGATGGAACGTTCAGTGAAGTAGGTCAATTAGCTGGGGTGCATGCCACCGACTGGTCTTGGGGTGCCTTGATTTTCGACATGGACAATGATGGTCAAAAGGACATTTTTGTCGCAAATGGTATCGCGAAAGATTTGACAGATCAAGACTTTGTCGATTTCTTAGGTGATCGCAACACGATGCAACAGATGTTGAACGGGAAGAAGTTCGACTACAAAGAATTTACGGATAAGATTTCTTCGGTGCCCATTCCTAATTATGCATTCAAAAATGAAGGAAATTTGAAATTCGCGAATCAAGCGAAAGCTTGGGGATTAGAAGGTCCTGGTTTTTCAAATGGTTCAGCGTATGGAGATTTGGATAATGACGGTGATTTGGATTTAGTGGTGAATAACGTCAATGCGCCACTTTCAGTCTTCAAAAACAAGACAAATGAGAAGTTGAAGAATCATTATCTAACGGTTCATTTGAAAGGAACCGGACGGAACTTGAATGGGATTGGGGCGAAGGTTACTTTATTCCAACAAGGTAAAATCAAGGTGTTACAGCAAATGCCAAACCGTGGATTTCAATCCTCGAGTGATCATCAAATGGTCTTTGGTTTAGGCCAAAATGGTCAAATTGATTCTTTGCAAATCATTTGGCCAGATGATAAAATGCAAACCTTGAAGTCTGTGAAGTCAGATCAGGTATTGACTTTGGATTATGCAAAAGCGACACAGCAATTCAAATTTACTCCGTTTGTTGCCAAGCAATTATTCGCAGATGTAACGGCGACTAAATTGAATTATACCCATCAAGAAAGTCTATTTAATGACTGGGATCGTGACGTTTTATTGAAACAAAAATTATCTACCCAGGGACCGGCTATGGCCGTTGGCGATGTGAATGGCGACGGCTTAGATGATTTATATTTAGGAGGTGCCGCTGGACAGAAAAAGCAATTATTCATTCAGCAGGCTTCTGGACAATTCAAGGAAAGTACACAAGCCGACTTTAGCTTAGATCAAACTACGGAAAATACGGATGCCCTTTTCTTTGATGCTGATGGCGACAAGGATTTGGATTTATTCGTTGTAACTGGAAGTAATGAATTTGATATCAATGCCCCTGAATTACATGATTTATTGTATTTAAATGATGGAAAAGGGAATTTCAAGCGGGATTTACGCTTCCCAACCATCTTTGAAAATGGATCGTGCGCGACCGCTGCCGACATGGATCATGATGGCGATTTAGACTTATTTGTGGGATCCCGTATGCTATCGACTAAATATGGCATGAGTCCAAGTAGCAATCTTTACATCAATGATGGAACAGGTGGTTTCAAAAACTATTCGAAACGTTTCATGCCGGAAATTGGCGAATTGGGCATGGTGACCGATGCGAAATGGGCCGATGTGAACAAAGATGGTTATGCGGATTTAGTTGTGGCGCAAGACTGGGGCGGAATCGTGGTGTTCACGAATGAACGTGGTCGGAAATTAGTGAAACAGGAGATGGTTCCTGGTTCAGAAGGCCTTTGGGGCTGTTTAAAACCCGCTGATATTGATGGAGATGGAGATATGGATTTTGTGGCTGGAAACTTTGGCCTAAATTCAAAAATCAAAGCGTCTGCGGAATTCCCTGCAACTTTATCGGTGAATGATTTTGATAAAAATGGAACGGTGGAACAAATTATTTCTTGCGTAACGGAAGATGGGAAAACCTATCCGATGGTATTGAAAGGGGAATTGCAACGTGCTACGCCTGCGATTAAACAGAAATTCATCAAGTACAAAGATTATGCCAATAAGACGGTGGAAGAATTGTATTCTGATGAGCAGCGTGATGGTATGGTGCTTCGCCAAATCACAACAACGGAATCCGCATTTTTAATCAATGATGGCAAAGGAAACTTTAGCCTTCAAGCCTTGCCGTATGAAGCGCAATTCTCGCCAATCCGCGGTATTGAAGTTTCAGACTTTGATCATGACGGGAAGGTGGATATCCTCTTAGCAGGTAATTTCTTTGATTCATTGCCTGAATGGGGCCGTTTTGACGCTATGTACGGTTTGATGTTGAAGGGATTAGGTCAAGGTAAATTTGTGGCGAAGCGTTCGAAAGACACGGGTTTCCAAACCCGGGGTCAAGTTCGCAAAATGGCTATTGCAAAAGGAAAAGGAGGGAATTTTGTTGTCCTCGCTAAAAACAATGACAAAGCACAAGTGTTTCAAGTTAAATAATAAGTAGTTTATGAATAAGTATCTCGCATTTTTCATTTTATCCATTGGTTTTCTCGCATGTAAATCAGGTGATGATGTGCAATTGTTTGAGAAATTGCCTGCCTCGAAAACACATATTGATTTTACCAATCAAATTAAAGAAACGCCCGATTTTAACATCCTCGATTACCTCTATTTCTATAATGGTGGTGGTGTAGCTTCCGGCGATATCAACAATGATGGGCTTGTCGATTTATTCTTTACATCCAATCAAGGGAAAAACAAATTGTACCTGAACAAGGGCAATATGGAATTTGAAGACATCACGGAAAAAGCGGGAGTAGGAGGTTTCTCCGACTGGAAAACGGGTGTGACGATGGCCGATATAAATGGTGATGGATTCTTGGATATTTACGTTTGTGCCGTGAGTAATTTCAAAGGGATGGAGGGTTCAAACGAATTATACATCAATAATGGAGATAATACCTTCACGGAAAAGGCCAATGCATATGGATTGGATTTTACAGGATTCTCCACGCAAGCTGCCTTTTTTGATTATGACAAGGATGGTGATTTGGATTGCTATTTGTTGAATCATGCGGTTCATAACACGCGTTCCTACGATCGGGTGAATACTCGAATGCTGAAGGATAACGAAGCCGGTGATTATTTATACCGGAACGATGGGGGAAAATTCAAGGATATTTCTGCAGAATCAGGGATTTATCAAGCTGCCATGGGCTATGGATTGGGTATTTCAGTCGCGGATTTGAACAATGACGGTTGGCTCGATATCTATGTCAGCAATGACTTTCACGAGGACGATTATTACTACATCAACCAAAAAGACGGGACCTATAAAGAGGGTATCAAAGAGCACTTTAAGCATTTGAGCCGCTTCTCGATGGGGTCAGATATTGCGGATATCAACAACGATGGGTACCAAGATGTGATGACTTTGGATATGTATCCAGAGGATGAGAAGGTCGAGAAATCATCTGTTGGGGAAGATCCTTTGGATATCTACATGTATAAATTGCAGTTTGGCTATTTCAATCAGTACAGTCGAAACTGCTTACAATTAAATATGAGTGGCCAAAAGTTTGCGGACATCGCTGCGTCTTCTGGCGTTGCGGCCACGGATTGGAGCTGGAGTACCTTGATGGCGGATTACGATGGAGATGGCCTGAAAGATATATTTATTTCGAATGGAATCTTGCGCCGACCGAATGATTTGGACTATTTGAAATTCGTGATTGGCGATTCGCTACATTATGGTTTGCCGACGTCTCATAAATTGGATCAGGAAGCGATTGATTTAATGCCAAGTGGTAAGGTGCATAATTACTTGTTCCAAGGTTCCAAAGATCTACGTTTCAAGGATAAATCGAAGGTTTGGGGATTTGAAGAAGAAGGGATTTCAAATGGTAGTTCTTATGCGGATTTGGATAATGATGGCGACTTGGATTTGATTTCCAATAATTTGAATGAACCCGCGGGAATCTATGAAAATCATTCGCGTGAGTTGTTGAAGAACAATTTCGTGAAAGTGAAATTCAAGGGCGAAGGCATGAATACCTTCGGGATTGGAGCAAAGGTGATTTTAAAGACGAAGGAAGGCCAACAGCTACAACAAATGATGCCGACGCGCGGGTTTATGAGTTCGGTGGAGCCAACGTTGCTTTTCGGTATCGGCCAATTGAGCGATGTAGATTCTTTAATCGTCATTTGGGAGAATGAGAAAATGCAGATCATTAAGCATCCGAAGATCAATGAATTGTTGACGCTTGATCAGAAGAATGCGCAAATGCTGGTGAAGGATTTTCAATTCTTTACGCAAACTAAACCTCTTTTCGAGGAAGTGACAGGTACGTTTAATATTCCCTATTTACATCAAGAAAATACCTATTTCGACTTCAATCGCGAGCTTTTGGTTCCGTTTAAAGTATCCATCGAAGGTCCTAAAATGGCCGTGGGGGATGTGAATGGAGATGGTTTAGAAGACTTTTACGTAGGAGGTGCAAAATACCAAGCGGGACAATTGTACCTGCAGAAGCCAAATGGCTTTGCTTTCTCTCCACAGCAATCTTTTAAAGCAGATAGTTTATATGAGGATGTAGATGCCTTGTTCTTTGATGCGGATGGTGACAAGGATTTGGATTTATATGTGGTATCTGGAGGGAATGAGTTTTTTGATAAAATGCCGGAGCAATTTGACCGACTGTATAAAAACGATGGAAAAGGTAATTTCACCCGTGATGCCAAAGCATTGCCAGCGATGTATGACAATAAATCGGTTGTTCGCCCTTGCGATTTTGATCGTGATGGAGATCTCGATTTGTTTGTAGGTGGTCGTGTGGTAGGCTATCATTATGGCTATTCGCCGAAATCTTATTTATTGGTCAATAATGGTCATGGACAATTTGCAGATCGCACTCAGGCTTTAGCGCCAGATCTTCGTGAAGCGGGGATGTTGACTGAAGCGATTTGGGCGGATTTCGACCGCGATGGTGATCAAGATTTAACCGTCGTAGGGGATTGGATGCCGATTAAATCTTTCGAAAACCGTGGCGGTAAATTAAGCCTTATTGAAAATGGCTTAGAAGAATTTACCGGTTTTTGGGGTGGTTTAACTGCTGGTGATTTTGATAAAGATGGCGACATGGATTTTGTCGTTGGGAACCTAGGTACAAACACTAAATTGCGGAAACAGGTGGATGGGAAATTGCGCATGTTGATCAAGGATATTGATAAGAATGACACGGAAGAACACATAATTTCTTACAACCGTGGGGATGATTGGTATCCGATCAATAGCAAAGATGAAATGGGGAAACAAATCCCAAGTATTATCAGTAAGAAATACACGAAATACAATGAATTTGCAGGCAATACAATTGAAGAATTGTTTGGTGACAATGAATTGAAGGGAGCGACTGAACGCATGGTGAATACATTCGAGTCTGTGTATATAGAAAACAAAGGCAAAGGGAAATTCGAAATGCATTTCTTGCCGGCATTAGCACAAGTATCTAAAGTGATGGTATTACGTACGGAGGATGTAGACAAAGACGGAAATTTAGATGTGCTTTTAGGAGGCAATTTCAATGGAGCGTCTATGTATCAAGCTCGTTATGATGCCTTCTTTGGTCTAATTCTAAAGGGAAATGGCAAGGGTGGATTTAGTCCGATGATTCCAACGGAAACAGGTTTCTTGCAAGATGGTGACGTGCGTGATATCAAAATTGTTCATACGCCAAAAGGTCCTTTATACTTCGTAACGCGTAACTCAGCAACGATGCAAATCTTTAAAAAGCTGAATTAATGCGGAGGCAAATCGGATTTCTATTGTTTCTGGGTATTGCTTTTGCTTCCTGTAAACGGGATGTGAAAGAAGGTGAGCAATTAGCGAAGCAATATTGCCAATCTTGCCACATGTTGCCAAGTCCTGCTTTGTTGCCTCAGAATGTTTGGAAATATTCAACGCTCCCTTACATGGGTATTATGTTGGGCCTTTCGCATGAGATCGACCAATTGGAAAAACCGCTTTCCGATTATGCCATCATGCGGCCGGCTTCGCAAATGATTCCCGACGATGATTGGGAGAAAATCAAGGAATATTACTTGACCGAGGCACCGAAGGAATTAACGACGGCAGATTATCCCGCATTGCCGGAAGAAAATTCCTTATTTGCGATTGAGGATTTATCGGTTGCGAAAGCCAACGCGACTATCCCGAATTTTACGGCGGTTCGAATCGATCCGATGAAACATCAGATTATTGCGGGGGATCAATCCAATCGGGTTATCTGGGTATTGGATGCTGCTGGAAAACCGAAGCAGCAATTAGAAAATCAAGATGCGCTGACTTACATTGAAGCTTGGAAGGGGCAATACCTTTTTACATTTATTGGGACAACGACTCAGGCCAATCCGGATGTGAATGGTTCGATTAAAACCTATACTTCAGGTGAACCAAGTACGCTGATTAAAAGCCTGAATCGCCCGATTGAATTGAAGGCGCGGGATTTAGATGGTGATGGTCAAGATGAATTAATCAGTAGTGAGTTTGGATTCATGCAAGGCGGTATGTCGGTTTGGAAGAAAAATGGAACGAGCTGGACTAAGAAAGTTTTAAATCCACAGACTGGTGCAACCCATGTGGATGTGCGGGATTTTAATGGGGATGGCAGATTGGATATCGTGGCTTTGTTTGCGCAAGGGGATGAGCGAATTATGCTTTATACGAATAAAGGAGGCTTGAATTTTGAAGAAACACGCCTCTTGCGTTTTCCGTCCATTTATGGAACGAGTTCCTTTGATATGGGCGATGTGGATGGCGATGGCGATTTGGATATCGTTTGTACGGCGGGCGATAATGCCGATTTCTCTACGATTTTAAAGCCTTATCACGGTGTTTATGTCTATACGAATCAAGGTAAGATGACGTTCAAGCAGCTGGCATTTTATCCGCAAAATGGTGCCACCAAGGTGATGTTGGCGGATTTAGATCAGGATGGTGATCAAGATATGTTATCGATTGCTTTATTCCCCGACGTGGCCAAACGTCCCTCGGAAGGCTTGATTTATTTTAAAAATACGGGCAAAGGTTTTAATCAAATGACCATTCCAGTGAACCATTTGGGACGCTGGTCGGTGATGGACATTGCCGATATTGAGGGGGATGGTGATTTAGATGTGGTGTTAGGAAGTCATGCCGTGGCGAAGTTCCCTGCTGGGGGATTTGATCCAGCCTGGAAGACCGCCAAAGGAATTTTAATTTTACGAAACAAAAAACGATGAGGCAGGTATTGCTTATGTGTTGCTTGCTCTTGTCCTTCGCCTCGCTGGGTCAAAAAAGAGGCTATTTTATTTTTTCAGGATCTATTCAGGACCTAGAAACGAAGGCTCCCATTGAAGGTGCATCTGTCTTATTTTCGGGTTTGTCGATCGGGGCACGAACGGATTCTGCGGGCCATTTTTCAGTGACTTTACCGGCTCGTTCTTACCAAATGGTTTTTAGGAGTCTGGGTTATAAGTTTAAAACAGGTCGCATCGACTTAAAGGACAATGCGAGCATGACGGTGCTTTTGGAGAAATCCGAACAGATTTTGGATGAGGTTGTTATCTCGGCTGAGAAGTCGGATGCCAATGTTAATCGGACGATCATGGGGGTCGAAAAGATGTCGAGTAAGACGCTGAAAAAGCTGCCCAATTTGATGGGGGAGGCCGATGTCATTCGAAGCATCATGCTGTTGCCAGGCGTTTCTACGGTCGGGGAAGGCGCTTCAGGATTTAATGTACGAGGGGGAAATGTGGATCAAAACTTAGTCTTATTAGATGGCGTTCCCTTGTTTAATACTTCCCATTTATTTGGGTTTTTTACGGGCTTTAATGCCGACATGGTTCAAGACTTAAGTTTGTACAAAGGCGGAATTCCGAGTATGTATGGCGGCAGAGCCTCCTCTGTATTGGATGTGCGCGTGAAAGAAGGGAATTTTGAAAAGTGGTCGATTCAGGGTGGGGTGGGGCCATTATCTAGCCGACTCTTATTCGATGGTCCTTTGGTTAAAGGAAAAACATCGTTGATTTTAGGGGCTCGTGGTTCGATGTCCGATTTCTATTTGGGTTATTTCCCGAATCCCGCGCTTCAAAAAAGTAAAGCGGATTTCTATGATGTCAATTTCAAGTTGACGCATAAATTGAGCGAAAACCAACGGATTTCTGTATCGGGCTATGTTAGCCACGATGGCTTCAAATTTGCTTCAGATACCTTATATTCTTGGCAGACGAAGACCTTAAATATTCAACATCATGCCTTGTGGCGAAATTGGTCACATCATTTTACTGCCTTTGTGAGTGATTATTCCTATGGCATTGATGGCTTAAAATCAGGCTATGAATTCGCTTGGAAACCTTCCATTACCCAAAAATCAATCCGTGAAGATTTGAGTTTAGACCTAAAAACACGTGGTCGTTTGGACATGGGTGTTGAGTTTAATGCCTATCGGAATGATGCGGGAACGTTTAAGCCAAGTTCGGAAAATTCAGTCGTGAATACGTTCCCCATGCAAGCAGAAAATTCACGCGAAATGTCGGTTTATGTGGGTCATAGTTTGCCCCTTGGGAAGCGTGTTAGTTTAGACTATGGCCTTCGCTACGCCTATTATCAGTTGGTGGGCGCCCAAACGTTTTATCAATACAAACCCGGTATTCCGCGCGCATTCAATACGATCATGGATACTTTGCAATACCAAGCAGGTGATGTGATTCAGTACTATGGCGGTTTTGAACCCCGCTTGTCTTTGGCGGTGAAATTGGATACCAATACTTCCATAAAATTAGGCTTCAATCGCATGCAGCAGTTCATGCATTTGTTGTCGAATACGATGGCTGTATCACCGGTGGACATTTGGAAGAATTCAAATCCTTATTTGCCGCAGCAGGTGGCGGATCAATTTTCGATCGGATTGTTTAAGAATTTTACCAATGCGCAAAATGCCGTTTTCGAGGCATCAGCGGAATTGTATTACAAGCGTTTATCCAATGTGATTGATTACGTTGACGGGGCGGCGCTTTATTTGAATCCAACGGTGGAGACGCAATTATTGGTGGGTAAGGGTCGAGCCTATGGAGCTGAGTTTTTCTTGAAAAAGGCGCGGGGAACACGTTTGACTGGTTGGGTTTCTTATACCTATGCGCGTTCATTCCGTTTGATTGAAGCGAATGAAAATCAAATTGCCGCGAATTTTGGCAAAGAGTTTCCAGCGAATTTTGACATGCCACATAATTTCAAGTTTGTGCTGAATAATCGCTTGACAAAACGAATTTCGTTTAATGCGAATTTTACATATACCTCCGGCCGACCGATTACCTATCCGAACGCCCGTTACAAGGTATATGCCTACAATGATTTATATGATTTTGAATATGCATCGGGAATTTATCCACGTGCTGGATATCTGCCTACGACCTATCAGTACAATGGTTCAACCTTTACGTATCTAAGTGGGACGACGATTGCACCCGTTTTGGATGGCTATTCCTCTCCGAGTTTTACCTTGCGGAATGAAGAGCGAATTCCATTTTACATGCGTTTGGACGTAGGCTTTACGATTGAACCCAAAGAGGGAAAACGCTGGCAGGGTAGTTGGAATTTCTCCATCTACAATTTGCTGTCTCGCCAAAACGCCTATTCGATTTTCTTCCGTTCTTCTACGGGTTTGATTAATCAGGCGCGTACCTATCAGCTTTCGGTTTTGGGAGCTGCGATTCCATCCATCACCTATAACTTCAAATTCTAATGAAAAGACTCTTACTATTTTCATGGATGCTGTTGTTGATGGCCTGTGAAACAGAAATTACGGATTTTAAGACGCAAAATTTAAGCAATGCGATTGTCGTTTATGGGGAGATGTCCAACATGGCAGGGCCATATACGGTACGTTTGAATTATACGTCGGGCTATTCGCCTTTTGATGTTACGGAATTTCAGGGCCAAGTGATTCAAGGTGCGGATGTACGCATTGTAGATGAAACTGGGGCTGCCATGACAATGAAGGAAACTTCCAAAGGTGTTTACCAAACCCCAGCTTCCTTTATTGGAGTTGTGGGGAAAAAATACCAGTTGAAGATCATGACCAAAGCTGGGCAGGACATTGCATCGGCTTGGCAAACTTTGTCGGCTCCTGTAACGCCTGAAGGTTTGAATTCCCAATTCGTTACAGCGGAAAAGGTTGAAAATATGCGCTTCGATTTATCGGGCTATTTACTTGATCAAAAGCAAGTCGAAAATTATTATTTCATCAAACGCCAAGATTTCATTCAGTTCTTGACTACCTGTCCGGAGCCGCCGCCACCCCCTGCACCGGTTCCGGCATGTGATTGTAAATGTTGGCAAGCTCCCCAAAATACCCAACCGATATTATTGACGGATTTCTTAGTTGATGGCTCAAAAATTAAGCTTCCATTAGGATCAGTTAATTACCGAGATTTTACGGATTGGGTAGTTCAATTGGAAGTTTATTCGGTGGATCGGGCGACGCATACCTATTGGCAGCGGCAAGAAGACCAACGGACTTTAGGGGGTGGAATTTTTGATAAGGTTCCTGCACAGATCCTAGGGAACTTGACTTGCTTGAATAATCCGGACCAACAGGTTTTAGGGTATTTCATGGTAGCTGGAAAATCGAAAACGCGTCTTAAAGTTGATCGCTACAATGGCATTCCCTATGAGACTTATAATAAGTTGGTGAATTACGTCGAATTTAACAACATCCGCTACAAGAACTATCCCCTCTGGGATTGTCGGAAAGCCGCCTGGATTCCCTACAATGTGGGCTTGAATTTACCAGTTTACTGATCAAAAATCTCGTGTTCAACCCTTACCTTTGGCAATCCTCTAAGGTTTGCCAAAGGTAGCTGGGGACTTTGCCTACGGTAGTTGGTCGAGGCTCAATATAGTATGCTTGCATAATAGTTTTTTTCTCTGCAAATTTGCTTCCATCTAAACTGAAAAATTATGCCGAGAGAATACGACCGCCGCAACCTCGACTTCATTCTGAAAGAGGTATTCAATTATGGTTCTTTGTGTCAATATCCCCGTTATGCGGATTATGCGCCTGACATGTTTGACATGGTACTTGACTCTGCCGAACAAATCGCGGAGCGCCATTTACGCCCTCATTTTGTGGATGCGGATCGCAAACAAGCTGAATTAATTGATGGAAAAGTACATGTACATCATTCCGTGGAAGCCTATGTGAAAGAAATGGGTGATGCTGGGATGATTGGAGCCACGTTTTCGTTTGAGAAAGGGGGGCAACAAATGCCATCCATTGTGGGCGGTGCACATGAATTTATTCGCGGTGCGGCCAACAACTCCATCGTCATGTTTACAGGATTGAGTAATGGTGCAGCGCATTTAATAGCCAGCTTTGGTTCAGAAGAGTTGAAGCAAGCATTTGTTCCCAACATGCTTGCCGGAAAATGGACGGGTACTATGTGTTTGACAGAACCTCAAGCAGGTAGTTCCTTGAACGATGTAAGTACCAGCGCGAAGGATTTAGGCAACGGGACCTATTCGGTTAAGGGTCAAAAAGTTTTCATTTCGGGTGGCGATAACCACTTTTCAGAAAATATTATTCACTTAGTTTTGGCGCGTTTGGAAGGTGCTCCCAAAGGGACGAAAGGGATTTCACTGTTTGTGGTTCCTAAGCGCCGACAAGAAAACGGGCAATGGGTTTCAAATGAGGTAACCTCGATGGGTCTTTACCATAAAATGGGCCAAAAAGCGACTCCAGCTTTACATCTTTCTTTTGGGGATAAAGGCGATTCCATTGGTTATTTGGTGGGTGAGCCCAACAAAGGGTTGATGTACATGTTTCAAATGATGAATGAAGCTCGTTTGGGTGTGGGCATGGGTGGTGCCTACATCGCTTCTGCTGCGTATCATTTCTCCAAACAATATGCGTCTGAGCGAAGCCAAGGTAGAAAATTAACGAATAAAGATCCAGAGACTCCACCGACCCTCATTCAAAATCACCCCGATGTACAACGCATGTTGTATTACCAAAAATCGATCGTAGAAGGCGCCATGGGATTATTGTTCCAATGTTTCCTATGGGAAGATTTATCCAAATGCCTGACAGGTGATGAACAAAAAGAGGCTCAAATGCTCTTGGATTTAATGACGCCTGTAGCGAAAACGTACCCAGCAGAGCAAGGAATTTTGGCCGTGAATCAAGGGATGCAGGTATTAGGTGGCTATGGCTATACAGAAGATTTTCCATTGGAACAAATGGCGCGCGATGTCCGGATTATGTCCATTTACGAGGGAACTACCGGGATTCATGGATTGACTTTATTAGGTCGTGGAATTCCAAGTGAACAAGGAAAAGCGGTTCAGGCTTTGGTGAAATTGATTCAGGCGGATATTGCCCAAGGAATGACGAATGAAATCACGAAACCCTATGCGGAGATGTTGGCCAATGAATTAGCCAGCCTCAATAAAGTAACCCTGCATAAATTGAGCAAAGCGGGTCAGCCCGACGTATTCTTAGCCGATTCAACGCTGTACATGGAATTGTTCGGATTGATCGTGGTGGCATGGCAATGGTTGAAACAAGGAAATGTGGCCGCTAAAAATATAGATTCGGCGGATAAATCGTTTTACCAAGAGAAGATTCATACCATGAAGTTTTTCTACCATTACGAGGTGCCAAAGGCTTTGGGATTAACAAAACGTTTGCTTGATGACGAGATTTTAACCATTTTTGAATAATTATATACTTTAACCTTCATCACGATGCTTAAAAAGCTTTTCGCCATTGGATTTATGTTTTGCTCTTTGCAAGCCATGGCCCAATACAATGCCTACGAATTATTTCATCCTTTATGGAATTATGGTCCAGTTTCACCCGCACGTTCAGCGGCAGGGGTGCCGGGTCCCAACTACTGGCAAAATGTTGCTGATTATAAAATATCAGCCTCTTTGGATGATACGAATCGCAAGATTTCTGGCGATGTAGAAATTACCTACAAGAATTACTCTCCAGATAAATTACCTTTCCTTTGGTTACAATTAGACCAAAACTCCTTCAATTCGCAATCGCGTGGCGGTAAAACAACGCCTGTATTAGGAGGACGTTTTGGGAATGTGGCTTTTGATGGGGGTTATAAAATTGAAAGCGTTTCGGTGGATGGCAAAGCGGCCAACTTTATTGTCGAAGACACACGGATGCAGATTCGCTTGGCTTCTCCTCTAGCTGAGAAAGCCGGTATCGCAAAAATCAAAATTGTTTATTCGTTCACTTCACCTAAAAACGGTTCAGACCGCATGGGTATCCAAGAAACGAAGAACGGTGATATATATACGGTAGCACAATGGTTTCCACGCATGTGTGTCTATGACGACATCGAGGGATGGAATGTGTTACCTTATTTAGGTGCGGGTGAGTTCTATTTGGAATATGGAAATTTCGAATATTCCATCAACGTTCCTGCTTCACACATTGTCGTAGGTTCAGGTGAATTATTGAATCCTTCTGAAGTGTACACAGCTGAACAAATGAAGCGTTGGGCTGCAGCTAAAGCGTCAGAAAAAACAGTCATTATCCGCTCGGCGGCTGAAGTGACAGATGCGTCGTCTCGTCCATCTAAAGATCGTTTGACCTGGAAATTTGCTTGTAAAAATGCACGCGATGTAGCCTTTGCTACGTCAAAAGCCTTCATTCAAGATGCGGCGATGATCAATTTGCCAAGTGGCAAAAAAGCAACTGCTGTTTCCGTTTATCCGATTGAATCGGACGGCGAAAAGGCTTGGGCTCGTTCTACAGAATATGTGAAAGCATCCATTGAACATTATTCAAACTGGTTATACGAATATAGCTATCCTGTGGCAACCAATGTGGCAGGTATCGTATCTGGAATGGAATACCCAGGAATCATTTTCTGTGGATTCCGCGATCAAACTGCTTCTTTATGGGGCGTGACAGATCACGAATTTGGCCATAACTGGTTCCCAATGATCGTTGGAAATAACGAGCGTAAATTTGCTTGGATGGATGAAGGTTTTAATACGTTCATCAATTTCTATTCGACAGATGCTTTCAATAAAGGAGAATACAAGAATCAAAAGTTTGATATGCATCAACTCGCTCCTCGCATGTTCCGTGCGGAGGCTGATCCGATCATGTCTATTCCAGATGTCATTCAAGCCCGTAACTTAGGTTGGGAAGCGTATAACAAACCTGGATTTGGTTTACGCATTTTGCGTGAGAATATTTTAGGTGCTGATCGTTTTGATTATGCCTTCCGCCATTACATCAAAAACTGGGCATTCAAACACCCGACGCCACGTGATTTCTTCCGTGCAATGGAAGATGGAGCCGGTGAGGATTTAGGTTGGTTCTGGAAAGCCTGGTTCTACGAATTATGGAAGTTGGATCAATCAGTCAAAGATGTGGATTACATCGATCAAGATCCTGCCAAAGGTGCTTTGATCACGATCGAAAACTTGGATAAAATGGCCATGCCTGTGATTGTGGAAGTGGAGCTTGCTGGTGGAGCCAAGGAGCGTTTCAACTTCCCTGTTGAAATTTGGCAACGTGGAGGTTCTTGGACATTCAAGACAGCTACTAACCTACCTATCAAATCAGTGACGATTGATCCTGACCATGTCTTCCCAGACATTAATGGAAAAAATAATACATGGAAGCCGATTGCCTACAAGGCACCGAAAGGCAACTAATAAAAAAGCCCCGATGAAAGTCGGGGCTTTTTTTAATGTTTATTCAGGATCCGACCGATGTCGTTCGCTTTCGCTAATTCCTCTTTCAGTTTATCATAACTTCCCGACAACATCAGGCCCTTGTATTTTAAAAGCGTATTGATGTATTCGTCTAATACGTCCATCAAGTTATCTTGATTTTGATGGAAAATCTGTGACCAAGTTTCTGGCGATGATTTGGCCAAACGTACGGTTGATTCAAAACCCGTGGAGGCTAATTCGAAAATGCGTTCTTCGTTTTTCTCTTTTTCCAAAACCGTATTCGCCAAAGCAAACGAACAAATGTGCGAAATGTGCGAGATATACGCCGTGTGCACATCATGGTCGATCGAATCCATGTAAATCAGATTCATGCCTAAGCCATCCCTGTACAAACTTTCAATGGTCGCAACGGCTTCCGGAGCACTCAATTCCTTATCGCAAATCACGCCACGCTTTCCTTGAAACAAGCCTTCAATAGCCGCCTCCGGTCCCGAAAATTCTGTTCCGGCCATCGGGTGGGTTGATACAAATTGCTTCCGTTTCGGGTGGTTTTTAAGCGCCTCGTAGACCGGTGTTTTGGTAGAACCTACCTCAATGACGATTTGGCCGGGTTTTAATCGGTCTAATACATTCGGAATAATTTGAACCAAAATGTCCACTGGCGTTGCACATACAAACACGTCAACGCGTTCGATTGCTTCTTCTAAGGGTAATATTTCATCCACCAAACGTAAAGACAGGGCCTTCACTGCGTGAGCAGGATTCGCTTCAATGCCCATGAGTTCAGATGCCCAACCTGATTTCCGCAATGCTTTTGCAATGGAGCCTCCAATTAAACCAATACCTATAATACCTACTTTTTTAGATTCCATTGCTCTGATTTTTGATGCGATCTATCGCCGTTTGAAATACGCCTTCTTTGGCACATAACGAAATACGCACATAGCCATTTCCTTGTGTTCCAAAAATTCCTCCTGGGGTAATAAATACCGCATTTTCATCCAATACCTGGTCCGATAACGCATAGCCTGATTCCATGGTGGCCGGAATACGTGCCCATACAAACATGCCGGTTTGTGCCGGATCGTACACGCAATCCAATAGGTCCAATAATTCGAAAACCTTTTTCTGGCGGGATTGATAGATTTTATTTTGTTGGGCAAACCAGTGGGCGTCTGCCGATAATGCCTTCACCGCCGCTTCTTGCAGTGGCAAAAACATCCCTGAATCCATGTTGGACTTGAATTTCAACACAGGATCTAATAATTCCTTCCGACCGAATGCCGCACCGATGCGCCAACCAGCCATGTTGTGGGATTTGGACAATGAATTCAATTCGATGGCTACCTCCTTCATGCCCGGAACGGCCAACATACTGATCGGGTTTTCGTTCAATATGAAACTGTAAGGATTGTCATTCACCAGAAGAATTGAATGGCGAATGGCGAAATCCCGTAGTTTAGTAAAGAATGCCAAATCTGCCTTCGCACCCGTTGGCATGTGTGGGTAATTAACCCACATGATTTTCACTTTTGATAAATCTTGTTTCTCTAAAGCATCTAAATCGGGTAACCAGCCATTTGCCTCTGTTAATTCATAAGCTTGTACCGTTGCTCCCGTCAACGAACAAGCCGCTTGGTAAGTTGGGTAGCCTGGGTTTGGAATCAAAGTCACATCGCCCGCTTCTAAATATGCCATGGCAATGTGCATGATGCCCTCTTTGGAACCAATCAGGGGTAATATTTCATGCGCAGGATCCAATGTCACTCCGTAGTGCTTCGCATAAAATGCAGCAAAAGCCTCTCGTAACGCAGGAATTCCTTGATAACCTTGGTAGGCATGATTCGCAGGATTTGCTGCGGATAAAGTCAAGGCCTCAATGGTCTCCATGGAAGGAGCGAGGTCTGGACTACCAATGCCCAAGTTGATTACGGGAATGCCAGCGGCGCGTAAGGCAGCTATTTGCTTCAGTTTTGTGGAGAAATAATATTCCTCTACAGACTGTAAACGAGACGCGGGTGAAATGGAAAAGCTCATAAAATAAAAATGCCGACTCACAGGCCGGCGAAAATAAGTTAACATCAAAAACCTATCAAACCGGTTACGCGCAGACGTAATATCCTGCGTAATAATAACCTGCGTAATAAGTAGCTGATTTGAAATTCATGTCCCAAAGGTATGAAAAAAATGATTTTATGCAAATCCCTTCGGGAAAAGTCCCTTTAATACTTGGGAAACAAGTCCAGGTTCGAAACCTTTGGATAAACCAGTGCGGTAACACTTTTGGTATTTTTCAGTAGAAGTCCCAGTTTTCAAGGATTCCGCTTTTTTGCTCAATAAGGTTTTCAATGCTTCCGAATAGTCATCTTCCTCAATTTCATCCCAATGCGCTTGAATTTCGGAGTCCGAAATACCCTTCTTGCGTAGTTCGAACTGGATTTTGCTGCGTCCCCATTTCTTCTGGTTGAATTTTGATCGGATGAATAGTCCTACGAACCGACTTTCATTCAGGTAATTATTTTCTTGCAGCCACTGAATATAAATATCCGAATCAGCCAAAGGATCTAAGTCGTGAATTTTCTGTTTGATTTCTGAGATGCAGCGTTCCTGATAGGCGCAGTAGCGGGCCAATTTATTCAGTAATGCGCTGTCCATGGATTAGGATTCTTGCTCTTCGAATTGCTCGAGGTTGAATAAATCATTCAATACATCCACCATCGCATCTGAATCCCCACGTTTACAAGCAGCTTTCAAATGAATGATCGGTTGTTTGATGATTTTTTGTACCAAAGAAGCCGTGATTTTTTCTAATTTCTCAACTTCCTCTGCACTCAGTCCTTTTAGGTGGCGATTGATTTCCTCCTTACGGATTTGTTCCAAAGCACCTTTTAACTTGTGGATGGTTGGCGAAACTTCCATTTCCTTCGACCAATCATTAAAGCTATCAATGGATTCCGTAATGATATTCTTTACATCGGGAATCGAAGCCATGCGCAAAGCCAAAGCCTCATCCGCACGTTCTTTCAAGGAATCGATGTTATATAACAAGACACCAGATACTTTTTCTACACCATCCTCAATACTCCGAGGAACGGAAAGGTCAATGAAATACTTAAAGGACAGCAATTGCATAGCCTTTAATTTTTCTTGGGTGATAATCGGGGAATCTGTACGAACCGAGGAGATGATAATATCTGCAGCCTCAACTTCCTTGCACATATCTTCAAACGGCGCAACACGGAAATTTTTTCCTTGTGCGATTCGTTCAGCCTTTTCCAGCGTACGATTCATGACCGTTACCTCTGCAAAATCTTTGTCTTCGAAGTTTTTGCAAACGTCGATTCCAATTTCACCCAAACCTAAGATAAGGACTTTCGGTGCAGCTAAAGCTTGTGATAATTCCTCCGCCAAAGCAACAGTTGCATAAGAAACAGAAGCCGCTCCATCACGGAACGAAGTCTCTTGGGCAACACGTTTATTGGAATAAAAAATGGTATGCATTAAACGATGCAAATAGGGGCCAGCCATGTTGTGGTCTGCCGCTAATTGATACGCTTTTTTAATCTGATTCGGGATCTGTAAATCACCTACTACTTTGGATTGTAAGCCCGTAGCCACTTCAAACAGATGTTGCAATGACTCATTGGTTTCATCGCGTTGGATGAAATAATTTACAAATTCAGTCGTAATTGTTAACCCTTTTTCGATCAACAAAGCCTTAATCAAAGCTTCTGAAATATCTTCTTGGGTGGTGAAATAGAGTTCAGTTCTATTACAGGTAGAGACGATCAACAGTTCTTGCAAGCCGAAAAGGTCTTTGCATTTGAGTGTAAAAGCTTTGCTTTCATCCTCATTAAGGGCAACCATCTCACGAATGGTGAGTGGAGCACTGCGATGAGAAATACTGACTGACTTAAACGGTGTGATCATTAATAATTTTGGACTAAACTAGTTTACAAAAGTACAACGCAAAAATTAAAATTTGACAAGTCTTTGTAATAAAATCGTAATTTAGATAAAGTTTAATTAGAGCGACATGGACTTCAAAAACAAAACGGTTTTCATCACGGGTGCTTCCCGTGGAATTGGTTTGGCGATTGCCAAAAAACTTGCTTCCGAGGGCGCAAACGTTGTTATTGCAGCAAAAACCGCTGAGCCGCATCCCAAATTACAGGGGACGATTTTCTCAGCTGCTACGGAAATTGAAGCATTAGGCGGGCGCGTTCTGCCCTGTGTTGTCGACATTCGTGACGAAAATCAGGTTTTAGAGGCAGTGAATAAAGCGGTTGAGACCTTCGGAGGAATCGATGTTTTGATCAATAATGCCTCTGCCATTCAGTTGACGGGTACCCTCGAAACCGAAATGAAACGCTTCGATTTAATGCATGGGGTAAATGCCCGCGGCACCTATTTGGTTTCTCGCGCATGTCTTCCTCATTTACTGAAGTCTGAAAATCCACATGTCTTGACATTATCTCCGCCATTAAATTTTGAGGCGCGCTGGTTCAAGCACCACGTGGCGTATTCGATGGCCAAATTCGGGATGTCATTGGTTACGTTAGGTATGTCCGCAGAGTTTGAGGGGAAAGTAGCTTTTAATTCCTTGTGGCCTCGTACGATTATCGCGACGGCGGCAATTGAATTTGCGGTAGGTAGCGCGGAGATGTTGAAATTAGCCCGAAAACCAGATATTATGGCGGATGCCTGTTTTGAGATATTAAAGCGTGATGCCAAGGTTTGCACGGGAAATTATTTTATTGATGATGTTGTGCTGGCGGAGGCGGGAGTAGCAGATTTTGCTCCCTATCAAGTAGATCCGACCGTTGATCCCAAATCATTAATCCCAGATTTCTTTATTTAATGCAAGCTTATCGCGCACCACTTTGGTTGCCGGATGGACATACCCAAAGCATTTATCCGGCTTTATTTCGAAAAATACCGCTAACGCATTCGCACAGTGAACGCATGGAATTGCCTGATGGCGATTTTTTGGATGTCGACTGGCACATGCGTTCAGAGGCTTTGCATGAAAAGCCTTTGTTAATTGTATCTCATGGTTTAGAGGGGAGCAGTCGGCGACATTATGTCACCGGACTCATTCGTGCGATGCCGGAGGTTAATGCCTTGGCATGGAATTACCGAAGCTGTTCAGGAGATCCGAATCGGAATTTGCGATTTTATCACAGCGGGGCAACGGAAGATTTGGACTTTGTGATTCAGCAGGCTGTTGCTCGGGGCGTGAAAGATATCTACTTGGCCGGCTTTAGTTTAGGCGGCAACTTAAGCCTAAAATGGTTGGGAGAAAATGCCAAAAAAGCATCGCAATTCGTTCGAAAAGCTGTAGCATTTTCTGTACCTTTGCATCTTTCCAGCAGTAGTCAGCAATTGACTCGCCGGGAAAACAGACTCTACACACATCGCTTCTTACAAACGCTATTAGAAAAAGTTACCGAAAAGTCGGCTCGATATCCTATGGATATTACGCCGTCTATGTTAACCTCTATTCGCAGTTTGTACGATTTTGACAATGTGATTACGGGTCCCTTGCATGGATTTAAGGATGCGGAGGATTATTATGAACGTAATAGTTCTTTGTATTTTTTAGCGGACATTCAGGTGCCAACTTTGATTGTGAACGCTAAGAATGATCCATTTTTATCGCAGGAGTGCTTGCCTGAGCAAATTGATTTGGATTTTGTCCAAATCGAATTACCCGATTCAGGAGGGCATTGCGGGTTTTATCCGAGGAATTATCGGGGACAAACTTGGGCTGAGCAAAGAGCCGCTGCATGGTTTAACGGAAATTGAAAATTGAATAACATGTCTAACAAAGAGCTTGAGCAATTAACCATTGTCATTGATTTTGACAGCACATTTACGAAAGTTGAAGGATTGGATGAGCTTGCGCGCATCGCCTTAGAAGGAAATCCCAAACAAGCAGAGATTGTTGGCAAAATTCGCGAAATCACCGATAAGGGAATGACGGGTGAATATTCATTTGCGGACTCGCTTCGGGAGCGTGTGGCTTTATTGCCTGCGAATCAATTACATGTAGATCAATTAATCGCCTTTTTAAAAGGAAAAATATCAGAATCTTTCAAACGAAATAAAGCTTTCATTCGTGAGCATGCGGATCGTATTTTGATTGTTTCGAGTGGATTTAAGGACTTTATCGTTCCGGTTGTTGCGGACATGGGAATCGCCGCTGAAAACGTACATGCGAATACTTTTACCTATGATGGCGAAGGAAATATTACGGGCTATGATCATACGAATTTATTGTCTCAAGATAAAGGTAAGGTTCGTTTGTTGCAGTCCTTGGCATTAGAAGGGGAGGTTTTTGTGATTGGGGATGGCTATACTGATTATGAATTACGTGAGGCGGGTTTAGCGAATAAATTCTTTGCCTTTACGGAAAACGTATCGCGCAAAGCGGTGACGGATAAGGCGGATTTCGTCGTACCATCGTTGGATGAATTTTTGTACATCAATGGCTTAAGTCGGGCGCAATCGTATCCTAAATCGCGTATCAAAGTTTTGTTATTAGAAAACGTACATCCGGCAGCCGTTGCTTTGTTTACCAAAGAAGGCTTCCAAGTGGAATTGTTAAAAGGGGCCTTGGACGAGGATGAATTGATTGAAAAAATCAAGGATGTGTCGATCATCGGTTTACGCTCGAAAACAAACTTGACGAAGAAAGTATTGGAACATCCGAATGCCGCGCGTTTGATGTGTGTGGGGGCATTTTGTATTGGGACGAACCAAATCGATTTGGCAGAATGTGAGAATCGCGGTATCGCTGTTTTCAATGCACCTTATTCTAATACGCGAAGTGTAGTAGAATTGTCTATCGGTTTGATGGTGATGCTAACGCGTAACATTTTCGAGAAATCAACCAAAATGCACGCAGGTGTTTGGGATAAATCGGCTACGAATTCATTTGAAATTCGCGGTAAGAAAATCGGTTTGGTAGGTTATGGAAACATTGGTACCCAGATTTCCGTGATCGCTGAGGCGCTGGGTATGGAAGTGTATTTCTATGACATCGTCGATAAATTAGCGTTAGGTAATGCGAAGAAATGTAATTCGATGAAAGAATTATTGTCGACCGTTGATTTTGTGAGCTTACACGTAGATGGTCGTAAATCGAATACCAACATCATCGGGAAGGAAGAGTTCTCTTGGATGAAGGACAATGTAATTTTCTTGAATCTTTCGCGTGGTCACGTAGTTGAAATTCCAGCTTTGGTGGACGCCATTAAATCGGGTAAGGTTTGGGGAACAGCAGTCGATGTATTCCCTTATGAGCCAAAAACGAACGATGAGGAATTTATCAATGAATTACGTGGCTTGCCGAATGTCATTTTGACGCCGCATATTGGTGGAAGTACAGAAGAAGCACAAGCGAATATTGGCGAATTTGTGCCGAATAAGTTGTTGCAATTCATAAACAATGGTAGCACCTATGGTTCGGTGAATTTCCCAGAATTGCAATTGCCTCCTTTGGAAAATGCACACCGTTTATTGCACATTCACCACAATGTTCCAGGAATTTTGGCGCAGATTAATAATGTGTTTGCGAAATACCATGTTAACATCATCGGTCAGTATTTAAAAACGACGGAGAAAACGGGTTATGTGATTACGGATGTGGCGAAGGAATACGCGGAGGATATCGTGAATGAATTGAAATTGATCGACAATACGATCAAATTTAGAATGTTATATTAATTATGAGCACATTTTTTACCCCAGGTCCGGCAGCTTTATTTCCTACGGTGGAGGCACATTATGCGGAGGCGTTTCGCCAAAACATCGGTTCCATTTCCCATCGTTCGGCGGCTTTTCGTAAGATTTACCAGCATGCCGATGAGCAATTGCGTGTTTTGTTTTCTTTGCCAAAAGAAACTGCAGTTTTGTTCACAGGTTCTGCGACGGAAATCTGGGAGCGTGCGATTATGAATACCGTGGAGCATGAAAGTTTTCACTTAGTGAATGGTTCATTCTCCAAGAAGTTTTACGATTTCTCTAAAGAACTTCACAAGTTTGCGCATGCGATGCACAAGCCTTTTGGCGAGGGTTTCGATGCTGCTGAAGTGGATGTTCCAGAATACGCAGAATTGATTTGCTGCACAGCGAACGAAACGAGTTCGGGTGTTCAAATGAAGGCGGCCGAGATTCATAAAATCAAGAAGGCCAACAAAGATAAATTGATGATTGTGGATATGGTGTCATCAGCGCCGTATACGAATTTGGATTTCAACTTAGTTGACTCAGCGATGTTTTCTGTACAAAAAGCCTTTGGAATGCCTGCTGGTTTAGGCGTTTGGTTGGCCAATGAAAAGATGCTTGAGAAATCGGAGCGTATGAAATTGCACGAAGGCATCGTGGGGACATATCACTCCTTGCCAAGTCTTTGGGAAAATTACAAGAAATTTGAAACGCCTGAAACGCCGAACGTGATGGGGATTTATGTGCTGGGGAAAGTGGCGGAAGATTTCAACAAAATAGGTGTGGACGTGATGCGCAAGGAAACGGATCGCAAAGCGAAAGCGCTATACGATTTTGCCTCGAAATCAGCGAATTTCGAAATCTTTGTTGAGAATCCGAACCATCGTTCTGCGACGGTTGTGGTCTTGAATTGCAAGGGTTTAGCAGGGGATGTTATCAAACAAGTGCAGGCGAAGTCGGATATGATTTTGGGCTCTGGCTATGGCAAGATGAAGGAGACGCAAATTCGAATTGCGAATTTTCCTGCCGTGAATGAGGAGCAAGTACAAGCATTAATTGCTACATTAGGGTCTTTATAAGTACAATTGTCTAAACCTATGATTCAAACTGGAAAACCCATTCGTTGGGGTATATTGGCGTGCGGCGGCATCGCAACAAAATTTGCGGATGATCTCGTCCATGCGAAACGCGGTTACTTAGCGGCAGTCTCATCGCGCGATTTAGGTCGGGCGGAGGCGTTTGCTGCGCAATACGGTGCTGATGTGAAAGCCTATGGTTCTTACGAGGCGATGTTGGCCAGTGGCGAAATTGATGTCGTTTACATAGCCTCGCCGCATGGATTGCATTATGATCATACGATGTTATGTTTGGAAGCTGGTGTCCCTGTTTTATGTGAAAAGGCTTTTGCGATAAATAGCAAGCAGGTTAATGCGATGATTGCCAAAGCGCGTGAGAAAAAGCTCTTCCTGATGGAAGCTTTATGGACTCGCTTTCATCCTTCGGTGGCCAAATTACAAGAAATCATTGCGTCAGGACTTATTGGGGAAATCAAACATGTCGTAGCAGATTTTGGTTTCAAAGCCGATTACGATGAGGAGGCTCGTTGGTTTAATCCACATTTGACGGGTGGATCTTTGTTGGATATAGGTATCTATCCTTTATTTATCTCGAAATTATTGTTGGGCCAACCGCTGGAAATGAAAGCGACGGGCGTGATGGCGCCTTCGGGCGTGGATATGAATTGTTCGATTGCGACGAAATATGCTTCGGGTGCGACGGCGAGTTTGTTCTCGACATTTGCTGCGCAAACGGATACGACTTGTATGGTTTACGGAACATTAGGGAAGATTTATATGCATCCGCGTTTCCATGAAACGAAGGGGATGACGCTGACCATTTACGATGGCGAGGAAACGGTATTTGAAACGGAACGCAAAGGTTGGGGATATAGTTATGAGGCGGATGCGGTGCAGGAGGATTTGTGGGCCGGTCGGACCGAAAATGCTTGGATGTCACATCAGTTTAGCCAAGAATTGATGGGATTATTAGATGAAATACGTGCTCAAATCGGTTTAAAATATCCAAATGAATAAGATAATCATTGCTTTATTGCTTTTCGTAAGCACAAATTTGTTGGCGCAGAATCCTTTTGAAAAAGAGATTTTGGGTTATGAAAAACAAGATTCCTTAGCTATGCCTGCCAAAGGCCAGGTATTGTTTATTGGTAGTTCAAGTTTCCGTTTATGGAAGTCTTTTGATGCCGACATGAAGGGCATGCCTGCTGCGTTTAATCGGGGATTTGGTGGGTCGACTTTAGCGGATGCCTTATATTATTTTGATCGGATGGTGGTGAAGTACCAACCGAAATGGGTGATTATGTACGAAGGAGATAATGATTTGGCTCGGGGTACAAGTCCTCAAATTATTGCCGCAGAATACGATGAATTCAAGGCTCGATTAGCGAAGCAAGTTCCAGGTGCGAAATTGGTTTTTGTAGCTGCCCGACCAAGCTTGGCACGTACGACATTGGTCGATAAGCAAAAGGAATTAAACGCCTTGATTAAGGCCAAAGGGGATTATTTTATCGATATGCATAATCCATTTTATTTGGCTGATGGGACCTTGATGCAAGATATTTTTGTCGCTGATAAACTGCATTTGAATGAAAAAGGCTATGTGATTTTTGCGAAGCAGATTCAGGATTTTATGCTTAAAAACATCAAATAAATGGGAGTGGAAGCGCAATGGTTGCCGGGGATTTCAGTGGATTGTGTGATTTTTGGATTTCATGAAAACCAACTGAAAGTTCTTTTGTTGAAATTTAAAAAGAGCCCTGTTTGGGCGCTAGCGGGTGGTTTTGTAGGTGTGGAGGAAGATGTGGATCAGGCGGCAGCACGTATTTTGGAAGAGCGAACAGGTCTGACGGATATTTATTTAGAGCAGTTTTATACGTTTGGGGATTTAGCGCGTAATTACCGTGCAACGGAAGAACATCGTGATGTGAATGCCGCGATGGGGAGATCAGAAGAGGAATTTGCTTGGTTGTCGAAGCGATACATTACCATTGGGTATTATGCATTGGTTGATTATTCAAAGGTTCATGTTAATCCAAGCGGTTTATCAGATGCTTCTGAATGGATGGATGTTTCAGCCTTGCCCAAATTATTCCTCGATCATAATCGAATCGTAATCAAGGCTTTGGAAGCTTTGCGCCAACGATTGGATGATAAATTAGTTGCTTTTGAGTTGCTAGGTGACACGTTCACGATGTCGGAATTACAAGTTGTGTATGAAACAATCTTGGGCAAACGCTTGGTTCGGACGAACTTTCAACGGAAGATTTTGAGCTTGGATATTCTGGAGCGGATCGAGAAGAAGTACACCGGAGGGGCACACAAGGCACCTTATTTATATCGCCTAAAATCGTAGACTCGGATTCAGGCTTCTAAGCTTTGGCAATCCTTTGAGGTTTGCCAAAGCTAAAGGGGAAATAAGTTTTTTCCTATTCGGAATTTGAATACATAAAAAAAAGGCCAGTTTCCTGGCCTTTTTTTATTATCCCATGTTATGGTAGACGTTCTGTACATCGTCGTCTTCTTCCAGTCGCTCGATGAGTTTTTCTACATCCGCCACTTGCGCGTCCGTCAACTCCTTTGTTTCATCTGGAATGCGCTCAAAGTCGGCACCCAACAACTCATATCCTTGACCCTCTAAATATTTTTGAATTCCACCAAAAGCTGTGAACTCACCATAAATATTGATTTGGTTCGTTTCTTCATCTAAAAATACCTCATCTACACCTAAATCGATCAATTCCAATTCCAATTCTTCTAAATCGATTTCCGGTTTAGCTGCGATTTTGAAAACGGATTTACGGGTAAAGATGAAATCCAACATTCCCGTTGTACCCAATGAACCGCCACATTTCGTGAATGATGAACGAATATTGGCTACCGTACGATTAATATTATCCGTTGTTGTCTCAACCAAAATGGCGATGCCATGTTGGGCATATCCTTCGTAAACAATCTCTTTGTAATCCTCTTGATCTTTGGATGTAGCACGTTTAATCGCACGTTCCACGTTTTCCTTTGGCATATTCACTGCCTTCGCATTCTGAATGATGGCTCTTAAACGTGAATTCGATGAAGGGTCTCCACCTCCAGCTTTTACGGCAATGACAATATCTTTACCAATTTTAGTAAAGGTCTTGGCCATCTGCCCCCATCTCTTGAATTTACGTGCTTTTCGGAATTCAAATGCTCTTCCCATGCGTTAACGGTTTTAAAATTTTGATGCAAAAATAATCAAGCCCTATAAGACCCACAAGTCCCAGGTAAAAATAACTTACCTTTGTTTGTTAACCTATTTAAACGAGCATGAAAAGAATTTTTCTCATCCTGTGTTTCCTGAGCTGTTTAATTCCAACGCTACGGGCACAGAAAATCAATGACAAATTTCAAATGCACATTCAAAAAACGACGGGTAAGGTCGTGATTGATGGTGTTTTGAATGAGCAAGCCTGGTTTGATGCCGCAGCGGTCAGCGATTTCATGATGTGTAATCCTTTCGATTCTTTGTGTGCCCAAGTGCGTACGGATGTGAAAATGTCTTACGACGATAAATACATCTACATTTCTGCTGAGTGTTTTTTAAAGGAACCCGGTGCCTTTGTGGTCGAATCCATGAAACGCGATTTCTCCTTTGGGGTGAATGATAATTTTTTGGTCTTCATCGATACCTTTGAAGATAAAACAACGGGGTTTGCTTTTGGAGCGAATGCCGCAGGTGCGCAATGGGACGGACAAATGTCAGAAGGTGCCAAAGTTAACCTCAACTGGGACAATAAGTGGGAGTCCGCTACAACCTATAAACGGGATTCTTGGATTTTTGAAGCGGCTATTCCGTTCAAGTCCATTCGCTATAAGGACAATATCAAACGCTGGGGCATCAACTTCTCTCGTTATGATTTGAAGGCCAAAGAGAAGTCGGCCTGGGCACCTGTTCCCCGACAATTTCCCACGGCTTCTTTAGCCTATGCGGGTGTTTTGGTTTGGGAAACGCCACCGCCCGCACCTAAAAAGAATATATCCATTATTCCCTACGGCCTTTCAGGGCTTACGGCGAATTATGAGTCGAAGGACCCTGCTGCTTTGCGCAATCAAATAGGTGGGGATATCAAAGTTGCGATAAATTCGGGATTGAACTTGGACATGACCTTGAATCCGGATTTTTCGCAGGTGGATGTGGATCGCCAACAAACAAACTTGGATCGCTTCGAACTCTTTTACCCCGAAAAACGCCAGTTTTTTATTGAGAACTCGGATTTGTTTGATGGCTTTGGAACGGATAATATTCGCCCTTTTTTCTCGCGTCGGATTGGTTTGGCTTTGAATCCTAAGACTGGAATTTATGAGCAAACGCCTATTACCTACGGAGCTCGTGTGAGTGGTAAATTGAATCCGGATTGGCGAATCGGAGCCTTGAATGTGCAGTCGCAGCGCATTGATGCCAAGGGGGTTCCTACTCAGAATTATTCGATGATTGCTTTACAACGTAAATTATTTGCTCGGTCGAATATTGGCGCCTACATGGTTAGCAAAGAATCATTTATAGATACAGATTTACAAAAGGCGAATGGGTATCAACCTTATAACCGAGATATTGGTGTCGAATATAATTTAGCATCGAAAGATAATTTTTGGACCGGTTCTACATTTTTTGCCAAAACCATCAGTCCACAGAATCTAGATCAGAGTTTTTCGCAAGCGGCTTCTTTGGCATATGCCGACAATAATTGGGCCATTTCGATTAAGGAACAATGGGTAGGCCAAAATTATAATCCAGAGGTAGGTTATGTGCCGCGCGTGAATTTTTTGCAAATTCTGCCAGAAGCGGGAAAAATTTTCTATCCGAAAAATAAATCAACAAATTTGTTTTTTACTACATTGAAAGGGTCGTCGTCGTCCTATTGGAACAATCAAGGGACTTTTACCGACAACACGACATTTGTTGGCTATGAGGGTACGATGAAAGATCGGTCCAATTTTGGGGCTTATGCTTCTTATGATTTTGTCAAATTACTATATGATTTTGATGCGACGCGCATGGGAAATCGGCCTTTACTGAAAGGTTCTGAACATGATTGGTATGCCTTGAATTTAAAATATGTTTCCTCGCCAATTAAACTCTTTACGTATAACATCACGGCGCGCTATGGCGGTTATTATGGACATGGAACTCGGACTGGAATCACGGCAGATATGGGATATCGTTTTCAACCCTATGGTAGCGTATCGGTGGCGGTAGATTATAATGATATTCAGGATGTTTTTATTCCGGGAAATACGGTCATCGCGGATCAAAAAGTATCTTCACAGTTTTGGATTATCCGACCTAAAATTGATATAACCTTCAGCAACAAGTTGTTTTTTGCGACCTTTTTTCAGTTGAACCAACAAACGAAAAATGTTAATTTAAATGCTCGTTTGCAATGGAGGTATAAGCCGGCATCGGATTTGTTTTTGGTGTATACCGACAACTATTTCCCTGAGGTAATGCAAATTCGTAACCGGGCCATCGTGTTAAAATTGAATTATTGGCTTAATTTGTAATCTTAAACAACAAAATAATTATGAAAAAGTATTTAGCAATTTTATTCAGTGTGATGACTTTTGGAGCATTTGCTCAAAAAGCGCCAGCCTCGCCACCAGCAGTGGTTATTCAAAAAGTAGGTACGACAGAAGTGATGATTAAATATGCACAGCCTTCCGTAAAAGGACGTTTGGTATTTGGTGCGAAAGATGCCAAAGCGCTTGCTCCTTACGGGGAAGTTTGGCGTACGGGTGCGAATGAAGCAACAACGATTGAGTTTTCTGCGGATGTGACCGTTCAAGGAAAGCCTTTGGCTAAAGGGGTTTATTCTTTATTTACAATTCCAGGCCCGACCGAATGGACGGTGATTTTCAATAGCGAAGCGAAACAATGGGGCGCTTATACATACAAAGCAGATAAGGATGTTTTGCGTGTGACAGGTAAAGTAAGTGATCATGCTATGACTGAAAAATTCACGATTGGAGTTTCACCTGCGGGACAAATTACTTTGGATTGGGATAAATCATCTGTTTCGATTTATGTGAAATAAGGAAATTGAATTCATTTTAAAAGCGACTCCAATTGAGTCGCTTTTTTTATTGCGTAATTTCATTTGTTTCTCTATTTTTACTTGAATATGAGGTTTAGCCTCAAAATATCAAATCGAATTTTATGAAAAAAGTATTAATCGCTGAGGATAGCTCTGTCATTCAAAATTTAGCGCGTAAGATTTTAGAATTTCAAAATTTTGAAATTCATGCGGTGAAAAATGGCCAGCAAGTATTAGACGAATTAGCAAAAGCTGATTTTGATATTCTTTTATTGGACATCAATATGCCTGTGATGGACGGAATGGATTGCGCGAAAGCGGTTCGTGCCTTAACTGATGCTAAAAAAGCAGCGATTCCAATGATTGCAATTACAGGAAATGCTAGAAACTATACAATGGAAGATTTCAAGGCCGTAGGTTTTGACGATTTCTTAGCAAAGCCTTTGAATTTTGATGCTTTGGTTTCTCAAGTGAAAGCATTAACTGAATAATTTTATGTCCCCAATCCAGGTACGCTTTTTAGGGACTGGAACTTCACAGGGGATACCCATGATCGCTTGTTCCTGCGAGGTATGTACCTCGCAAGACTCGCGCGATCAGCGCTTACGCGTTTCCATGCACATTCAGGTGCAAGGGAAAAGTTTCATCATTGATACGGGGCCAGATTTTCGCCAACAAATTTTGCGTGCAGGGATTAAGCGTGTAGATGCCGTACTTTTTACGCATGAACACAAAGATCATACGGCCGGTTTAGACGATATTCGGGGGTTTAATTTTGCCCAACAAGCATCTATTCCTTTGTATGCGAGAGCCCAGGTAATCGATCAATTGAAGCGCGAATTTGCCTACGCTTTTGACGAGCATAAATATCCAGGTGTTCCTGAAATCGACGTGTATGAAATCGATGGACAACCTTTTTCAATCGAAGGGGTACAGGTCATTCCCATTTTCGTGAAGCATTATTTTTTGGATGTCTTAGGTTTTCGTTTTGAGGATTTTACCTACATCACGGATGCGAATTTCATTGCCGATGAAGAATTGGAAAAGATCAAAGGTTCCAAAATACTCGTCATCAATGCCTTGCGTAAAACGAAGCATGTCTCGCATTTTACTTTGGATGAGGCATTGGAAGTTATTGCCAAAGTACAGCCCGAACAGGCCTATATTACGCATATCAGCCACATGATGGGATTGCATGAAGTGGTCCAACAAGAATTACCTCCCAATGTGTTTTTGGCCTATGATGGCCTAAGCCTAAGTATTTAAACATGAAAGCTGTACTTTTTGATATGGATGGTGTAGTAGTTGATAATTTACCTTATCATGTAGACGCCTGGCTATTGTTTTGTGAACGTCATAATATTCCGTTGACACGTGAGGTGTTTTACAAGGAATTAAATGGCATGAATTCCAAAGATACTTTTGAGTGGTTTTACAAAAAGGAGATGACCCGTGCGGAAGTCGAAGTGCTCGAAGAAGAAAAGGAGATTTTATATCGGGGATTTTACCAAGCGCACATGAAACCGGCGCCTGGATTGTTGGTGTTTTTAAAGGCTTTGAGGGCGCAGGGAATTAAAACGGCATTGGCCACATCAGCCGGTCCTGGCAATATTGATTTTATTGTGGATGGTTTAGGTATTCGGGATCAGTTCGATGCGATTATCGGTGGGGCAGAGGTGCGCAAAGGAAAACCGGATCCTGAGATATATTTGAAAGCTGCTGAAATGGTGGGGGTGGCACCTGCCGATTGTTGGGTGATTGAAGATTCGATGCAAGGCATTTCGGCAGGTTTGAACGCTGGGATGCAGGTTGTGGGAATTACGACCTCACATACGCCGACTGAATTAGCACATACACAATGGGTTGCCGCTGATTTCGTCGATTTGTTTGAAAATCTACAAAAATTGAATTCCTAATCCATTTAAATTCGTGCTATGAAGAAGTTTTACTACTATTTGTTGTTGGTTTTAGTTGGAAGCACGAGTAATCTCTTGGCGCAAAAAATTAAAATGGAGTTTAAGCCGGGCTTAATCGTCGAGGAATATACACCCGAAAAATCAGGCATTCACCGGGAACTACCAGAAGGGTATTCCCAACGCATGTTGGAGGAAATCCAAAATCGAAATGCGCGTGCTACTCAAGCGGCAGCAATTGTGAAAGCAGGAACACAGGTTGTTGTAACTTATGAAACTGCGCCACCGGCAGATATTAAGACGATTTTTGAGCGCGCTGCGAATCTTTGGGCTACTTCCCTAAATTCAGATGTAACAATCAATATTTATGTTCAATGGAAATCCTTGGCGACGGGGGTTTTGGGAAGTGCAGGCGCATCGACCAATGTTCGAAATTTTGTTGGGTCCAATCGACTGAATACTTGGTACCCTGTTGCCTTAGCCGAGAAAATGGCGCATAAGAATTTGAATGGCACAAATCCAGATATCGTGGCAACCTTTAATTCCGACTTTACGGATTGGTACACGGGAACTGACGGCGTGCCTAAACTCAATCAAATCGACCTTTATTCGGTGGTGCTGCACGAATTTGGGCATGGGCTAGGCTTTATCGGGCAGGTTGGGTTGACCTCTGATAAATCACAAGCGTCCTACGGATATCCAGGTATTTTTGATCAGTTTATGATTAATTCGGCCGGTGCGGCCCTAATGGATACGACGAAGTTTGATAATCCGTCAGCCTCTTTGAAGACGCAAGTTTCTTCGAATAGCCTTTTTATTAGTTCTCCCAATATCGTGCGATTGAATGGTGAGAAAGGGAAATTATATGCGCCTACGAGTTTTTCGGATGGCTCAAGCATTTACCACGTCGACCAAGCTAAATATAAAGTTGGCGACCCGAACGCCCTCATGACCCCACAAATTGCACGCGGGGAGGTTACTCGAGATATTGGCCCGATCGTATTGGGCGCTTTCAGTGATTTTGGTTGGTCTTCCTCAAACATCATTGCTGATAATTACAATGATACCGAGGATGTTTCAAAGGACATAGTCTTTACCGCCAAAGTCTATTCGGATACCTTGATAAATGAATCGTCCGTTAAATTAATGCTCGCGATTGATAAAAGTATATTGTCTGCGACTTCCATGCCTTTGGTCAAGTCGGGAAATACTTACACATACACCCTGCCAAAATCATCCGCAACGCGCAAGATCAATTACTATTGGACTGCGAACGATGCGGCTGGAAAGAAATTTACGACTCCTGCGGAGGCGCCAGTGATCACGGGAACGAACTTTGGTAGTTATTTTGATTTTACCGTGGGCGCGGATACCGTGAAGCCAGTGGTTATTTATGCCAATCCTTTGAAATATATTTTTAATTCGCAGACGACTGTTGCGTTGCCAACTTTGCTGACGTCAGACAATTTAGGCATATCAGCGGTTTACATGGAATATTCAATCAATGGTGCGGCGTTCGTTCGGAAAGATTTTACCAAAATTACTGGCGAAACGGTTAAGTATAGCAACAGTTTTAATTTTACTTCAGGACAGTTGAAGGCTGGGGATGTCATCCGCTACCGGGTGGTGGTTGCAGATGCGGCGAAGATTTCCAACATTGTTTATAGTCCAGCTTCGGGATACTACGACTTTAAAGTTTTGGCATTAGCAGATCCAGTGGCAACCTATATACAGAACTTTGATACAACGCCGTCGGCAGATTTCTTCTTGAAAGGATTTAATTTAACACAAGCAGCAGGCTTTTCGAGTGGGGCCTTGCATTCCGTACACCCTTATGCGGACGGAATTGAGGAGTCTTATGATGGGCTTGGTGGGACCGATAAATACACAAATTCGGATGCAATTTTGTTGAAGCCCATCAAAATCTCTGCGGATAACTCAAAAATCACATTCGATGAAATAGTTTTGGTAGAACCTGGAGAAACGGGCGCCGCATTTTTAAATGCTGATGGTACTGTGAATCGCAGTTTCTTTGATTATGTGATTGTACAAGGCTCGAATGATCAAGGGAAGACCTGGTATAATTTTGCCAATGGTTGGGACTCTAACCTCAATTCTGCCTGGTTGTCAAAATGGAATAGTGCGAGCGATACAGATGGAAATTCAACCGCCACGGCAACAAGTACCTTGGTTAAAAGCCATGAAATAGATATGTTGGCCTCTGGAAAATTCAGCGTGAATGACCAAGTGATCATTCGATTCCGCTTGCATGCGGATGTGGGTGCGCACGGCTGGGGTTGGGCTGTGGATAATTTGAAGATTCAAGCACCTAAAGTGGATCCTATTTTAGCGATAGAACCTTCATCCATTGCCAAGGGGCTACAAATTTCCCCGAATCCAAGTTCGGGCCTTTTGCAAGTTGTATATGAGCAGGCTATTGATCTGAATGGAATTGCTTTACGCGTGATTGATTTGCAGGGAAGACCTGTGTTTAATCAAAACTATGCGACACAGGGCAACCGCTTTGACCAACAAGTCGACTTGTCTTATTTGGGTTCTGGGACATACGCCTTGCAATTGCAGGTGCAAAATCAAGTGGTTTTGAAACGATTTGTCTTGGTCAAATAGAGAAGCTAATGCCTTTTTAATTATCTTTGCAAACATTTAATTTAGCATTATGTCTTGGTTTACAAGAAAAGATAAAGGGATTCAGACTCCCACCGAATTTAAACGTGAAGCACCTGATGGACTTTGGTATCAATGCCCGTCTTGCAAAAAAGCTTTACATACGCGGGAGCATCGCTTGTTCGCATTTACCTGCTCAAGCTGTAATTACCACGAAAAAATTGGTTCTCAAGAGTATTTCGAATTGCTTTTTGATCAATCACGTTACACCGAATTAGATCCGATGTTGAGTTCAGGCGATCCTTTGAACTTTACAGATACAAAAAAATATACTGATCGCGTGAAAGCGACGGAGCATAAAACGGGATTGAAAGATGCCGTTCGTGCAGCTTATGGCGACATGAATGGGGAGCCTATTACGATTGCTGCGATGGACTTCAGTTTCATCGGAGGTTCCATGGGTTCCGTAGTAGGAGAGAAGATTTCTCGTGCTATCGACCATTCCTTGAAAACAGGAACGCCATTCTTGATGATTTCTCGTTCAGGTGGTGCGCGTATGATGGAGGCTGGTTTCTCTTTGATGCAAATGGCGAAAACCTCCGCACGTTTAGCGCTATTAGCAGAAGCAAAAATTCCTTATATCTCTTTGTTGACAGATCCCACAACCGGTGGTGTGACAGCATCCTTTGCGATGTTGGGCGATTTTAACATCGCGGAGCCAGGTGCTTTAATTGGTTTTGCAGGTCCACGTGTCATCAAAGAAACGATTGGTAAAGATTTGCCTAAAGGTTTCCAAAGCGCTGATTTCGTTTTGGATCATGGCTTCTTGGATTTCATCGTTGATCGCAAGGATATGAAGGATAAATTAAGCGCCCTGTTAGGGATGTTGAAGAAATAAGAATCTCTTCTTCATGTATGAAAAGCTCAGTCGGAAGGCTGAGCTTTTTTTATGCCTGCTGTATGGGCATAAAAAAAGCCTGACTGTACAGTCAAGCTTTTTTTATGTTACGGGAGGAAGCTTATTCAGCTGCTGGCGTTGCCGCCGCCGCTGCGGCCGCTGCTGCTGCAGTTGCTGCTTTTCCACGTGGTTTTTTCTCTTTTTCTGGCGCTGGGATTGGATCCTCAACACCTGCCAAAATACGTCCGCAATGCTCACAAACGATCAATTTCTTCTTGTCTTTGATGTCTGTTTGACGTTGTGGAGGTACTGAGCTGAAACATCCGCCACAAGCACCACGCTTAACCATTACAACCGCAAGGCCATTGATTGCGTTGTCACGTAATTTTGTGTAAGACTTTAATAAACGTTCTTCAACGCTCTTCAACGCTTTTTCGCGATCTTTTGAGAATTTAAGCTCATCTTCTTCGCTTTCGCTGATGATTACTTCTAATTCTTTTTGTTTGATTTCAAGATCCTTTTTACGCTCATGTAAATTAGATTCTGCGCTCGCGATTTCGTCGTTTTTATTCAATACTTTGAAATCGATTTCTTTGATACGCTTATCAGCAATCTCCATTTCTAAGCCTTGTAATTCAATTTCTTTTGAAATGGCATCGTGTTCACGGTTGTTGCGAACATTCATTTGTTGCTCTTTGTACTTGATGATAAGCTTCTCAGAGTCCTTTTTAGAAATTTTGTAATTCGAAATTTGCTCTTCGAATGAACTGATTTCTGCTTGAAATTTTGATAAACGAGTTTCTAAACCAGCGATTTCATCCTCTAAATCACGAACCTCTTCAGGTAAATCACCTCGTACTTTCTTGATATTGTCTAAGGCTGAATCAATGGTTTGAAGCTTTAATAAGCCTTCTAACTTTTGAGCAATTGTAGTTTCGGTAACTGTAGCCATTCTTCTTGTTGCGTTTGAATTATTAATTCGCTCTAAAATTAAGCATAACTCACAGGATTGCTGTTGGTCATACTTTTCAGAACGGCAAAAGTACTAAAATTATTTGATAAATAAGCATGGATTGCATCCTTTATCATGACTTCAGATTCATAATGGCCTATATCGCAAATGGTGCAATGATTTTCCGCATCAAAGAATTCATGATATTTGAAATCCCCACTGATAAATACATCCGCGCCTGCTTTAATTGCGTCCTTGAGTAAAAAACTTCCAGCTCCTCCGCATAGTGCGATGCGTTTGATGGGTTTGCCCAACCAGGCCGTATGTCGGAAATGCTTTAATCCCAATTGCGCTTTCAAATTGGTACTGAATGCATTCGAATCCATCACTTCCGGTAATTCAGCGATGTAGCCAGATCCCACTTCGTCCCAAGTATTATCTAGTCCATGAATGAAATAGGCCACTTCTTCGTAAGGATGTGAGGACTTTAAAGCTTGGATAATGCTGTTTTCCAAATACGTAGGGAAAATCATTTGTACCTGATCTTCTTTAACTTCCTCCGCTTGATTATTTGTCCCGATTGTTGGATTAGCTATTTCATTCGGTGTAAATCGACCAGTACCTGTTTGACTAAAACTGCAGTCGGAATAATTGCCAATGTTACCCGCTCCGGCTGCATGTAAAGCTGTCCGAGTTATTTCAGCGGCATCGCTTGGGACGAAGTAGGTCAATTGCTTTAAGTCTTGCTTAAACGGGCGTAGAACACGTCCATTGACCAAGCCTAGTGTTTGAGCTAATTGGTAACTAACGCCCTTCGGCGCATGATCTAAATTCGTATGACTCGCATAGATCGCCACATCGTTTTTGATAGCCAAAATCATCGTGCGCTCCACATAATCTTTGCCCGTTAGTGATTTAAGTCCTTTAAAGACGATGGGATGGTGGGCAACAATCATGTTGCAGCCTTTTGCGATGGCTTCTTGAACGACAGCTTCCGTACAATCTAAGCTGATGAGTACACCGGATACGGCTTGTGTTCGACTTCCGCAGAGTAGTCCGGCGTTGTCATAGGATTCTTGCCAACTTAATGGCGCCCATGTTTCCATGGAATTGCAAACGTCTTGAACGGTCATTTGGCAGGTTTTAGCATTGCAAAGGTAGGACAATTCGAAAAATAATATTAATTTAAAGATGTATTACCCTAATTTATGCGTTGCAGACCAGCCCTAGTGTTAATTGAAAACAATCATTTACTCGTGATGAAATATCAGTACGGGGAACAATTCATCTATAACCTTCCAGGAGGAAATCCAGATCCAAGCGAATTGCTGAGTGAAACCATTACCCGCGAGTGTATGGAAGAATTAGGCATCGATGTGGAAGTTGGTGATATGCTTCTCATGGGCCAAGTAAGTGGAAGCGAGCAACGCGATGATGTATTGCATATCCTTTTTGAAGGCGAATTACTTGCGGGAATCCCGGAATTGCAAGTAGATGAAACAAGTGCCTTGGAGGTTTTATGGATGCCCATTGAGCAAATCGCTCACGTAATTATGTACCCCAATGTGGGTGAGAATTTGTTGGACCTAATTTTGACCCAACAAAAAGGAAAATACATCGGAACTATTCAGCAACCTTGGTTGGCATAGGAAATCCATAAGATCCTATAAATAAGCCCAACATGCTCGCTACGAGTCCAAACCAAATGGCAGGAATCTCAGATGGGTGAACAAAATGAAAATAGGCCCAAACAAATAAACCGAAAAGCATACTTAGATGGCTACCCATCGGACTCGCCTTTTTCCACCACAAACCCGCATTCAGCGGAATAAATAAGGAAACCAAGCTAAATGCAGAGGCCTCGCCTACGAGTTCAAAAATGTTCTGCCGGCTAACTGCCATCCAGATACACGCTGAAGTAACCAATACCACTGAAAGGCGGATAATTCCTAATACTTTTTTGTCGGAAGGATGCTTCAACAGTGGTTTCCATAAATTCTCCCCTAATACGGATGCCGGGGCTAAAATCGCCCCACTCGTTGTACTTAATAAGGCTGAAAGCAAGGCGCCTAAAAACAAGATTTGAATCCCATAGGGCATAAAACGCATGACCAAATGGGGTATTAATAAGGTGTCGTCGGCCAAAAGACTCGGGTATAATCGGACACCAATTAAGCCAATTATCAAGGGTAACATTGCAATAGTTAAATACATTGTTCCAGCCGCGATGCTTGCCTTGGCTGCAATGGGGCTACTTTTTGCCGACATGACCCGTTGGAAAATGTCCTGCTGTGGAATACTTCCCAGTCCAATTACCATCCAGGCGCCTAGGTATTTTAACCATTCAACGGGGTCGGAGGAAAGCGGAGTAAACCGGAAAAACCCTTTAGGTTGTTGGTCTACAAATACCCCCAAATCCGGAATTTTGTCCAGTAATAAATAGGCCAAAATTAACAAGCCTACAATTAAGATGATGTTATGAAGGAAATCGGTGATGGAGATCGACCACATACCTCCCATGAGGGTATAGGTCATCACCAACAAAGCGCCGATGACAATACCCATTTCCGTGCTGATGGGCAGTAATAGATGCAAGGTGAGTCCTAGAGCGACTAATTGGGCAGAGATCCACCCGAAATAGGAAGGAATCATCACCAAGGCAGATATTTTTTCAGATAGGCCCCCAAAGCGAATTCGGAAAAAATCACTAAAGGTTAATACGGGCAAAGGATATAATTTGCGAGCATAGATGGCTCCTACAATAAATAAGCCTAGTGCGGCACCGAAAGGCTCCTCGATCACAGCATAAAGTCCCCCGTGGACAAATTCTCGAGGAGCGCCGAGCATTGTTTCAGACCCAAACCAGGTAGCGAAGGTGACCATCGTCGCCAATCCAAATGACAAGGTACGACCCGCTAACACAAAGTCCGTTGTGGTGCGAACTTTGGTACTGGCAAACCAGCCGACCAACAGGTTTAACACTAAATAAAAGATGACAAAGCCTACAAGCATTCGGTATAAATAAGCACGAAAATACAGATTTTTTTTACCTTTAAGCTATGAAACTACTGGCATACCTTACGGTGATTGGCATCATGGCCACATCATGTACAAGTACCCGAATTACGAAAGCTTTCAAAGCTGGACATCTAGATGAACAAGCTTCAGGTGTTTTGATTCAAGAGTTGGAGACAGGAAAAGTCGTTTTTCAGCATCAAGCTGATCAGTATTTCATGCCGGCATCGAATGCCAAATTGGTCACATTTTTGGAAGCAACACGTATATTGCCAGATTCCATTCCAACATATCGGTATCTTGAAACGAAGGATACCCTATATTTTTGGGGGACTGGGGATCCTAGCTTATTGCACCCGGATTTAAAGGGGGATGCTTTGTTGAAAAAGTTAGGCGCTTCGCATAAAGTCTTGGTTTTGGCAGATTCCGATACAAATGTTCGTCCTTTAGGGAGTGGATGGGCCTGGGATGATTATGCAGATGATTATTCTGCTGAAATATCATCCATTCCGATGTATAATAATCAGGTACGGATTTCCATCAATTCAGGAAATATTCAGGTTTCTCCGACCTATTTTGTATCGCAAGTTACAAAAGGAGAAAGTCCTTTTGTGCAAAGGGGTCTACATGCAAATACATTTGAAGTGCCTCCTGTTCAAAACATGCCCACCGTTGCTGTGCCCTATATTACCTCAGCAAAGCAGACTGCGGATTTATTATCTTTCCACCTGAATAAGCCTGTTTTGGCATTACCCAAATCCTTCGATGCGCGGTCTGCTTTGGCCTATGCAGGTAAGACGGATAGTCTTTATCTACCCATGTTACATTTTAGTGATAATCAAATCGCTGAACAGCTGTTATATCTTATCGCTGCCCAGAAAAATTGGGTTGGCCCGACCAACAAAATCATAGAAAACTTAAGAAAAGAAGATTCTTTGTTATTGCCTTTGAAATGGGTAGATGGCTCGGGCCTGTCACGGTATAATTTGATGCGTCCCAAAGATTTGGTTGGGGTTTTATTGAAATTGAAAGCAGAAGTGGATGAGGCTCGTTTATTCAAGCTTTTGCCGGAATCAGGGCGGACAGGAACAGTTCGAAAAATGGTGCCTGCTACAAATTCTGCTCGCTTTTATGCGAAATCAGGCTCCTTTGGAAACACATATAACTTAGCGGGATTTTACCTGAATGCGCAAGGGAAAATGTTTGTGTTTTCTATTATGGGAAATTTAGGTAATCGGACGATAACAGCCATGAAACAGGACGTTATGCTCGTGCTAAATGCGCTTCGTTAAACCAAATCGGTAAACGAGGAAGCTTATTGCCATAAATCCAATTACAAAAGGAATACTCGACGTATTTTGAATCAGCGTCCCGGCCAAAAATAAGCTCGAAATGAGAACGAGTAACAATGGCAAAAAGGGATAAGCCCAAACCCGATAGGGACGGTGCAATTCAGGTTCTGTTTTTCTCAAGCGCAACAATGAAGCAAAGCCCGCTAAATAACTCGCCACAAAGAAGAACGTGGCGATGTCAGACAATCGGTCGCTAATTGATTGACTGCTTACCAAAAATAAACATGCCAAGCCCACCGTCATGTGTGTCGCAACCGTGGGGCTACCTTGGGCATTTACTTTTCCTGCACCAATAAAAAATAATCCATCCCGACTCATCGAAAAGATAACTCGAGGCGCAAACATGACCTGTGTATTGAGGATTCCTAAAATGCTTAGCATCAAAAACGTTGTTACCCAGCGACCTGTTTGGGCACCGAGAATCTTTTGCATGGCATCCGCGGCTGCGAGTTTGCTTTGACTTAATTCTGTCCAAGAAAGCGTATTCAAGATGCCTATGTTGATGAGTATGTAAATCACGGCAACAACAATCACCCCAATAAACATGGATTTAGGCATGCTTTTCACGGGATCTTTATTTTCCTCCGTGAAATAAGCAGCGGTATGCCAACCGTCGAAGGCGTAGAAAATGGAAAGTAAGGCGGTCATGATACCAGACCAAAGAGGTAATCCGCTAGGTGATTGAGGGCTAGCATGCCAGGTTCCACCATCCCCATGCAAGAAACAAATGATGATAAATCCGATTAGAGCCAAAGCCTTTATCCCACTCAGCCATTCTTGCGATTTTCCTGCGAGGACAACCCCCATTTGATGGAAAAACCATAAGATCAGTAGGATGGCAATAGCGCAATACAATACATATTCTTGTAGGCTAGGAAAAAGAATGGCGAGGTATTCACTACACGTATAAGATCCAAAACCTAAGGCTGTGACAGTGCCAAGCCAAGAACTTAGACCAACTAAAAATCCAACATAACGTCCAAATGCCCGTTCGGCATAGCCATACCAAGCGCCGGCCTTTGGGATGGAAAGGCTTAATTCAAGTACGCAGCTTACGCCCAAAAGTGCATAAACCGCAACAAGAAGCCATAATCCAATAATCAACGAAGGGTTATGCAATAGCTCTGCGATAGGGCCGGGCTTGCGAAGAATCCCTGTCCCCACCGTTCCGCCGAGTGTTACAGCTACCCCGAAACTTGTGCCCAGCACCTTCCACAATTGATTACTTGATTTTTTCTTCATAGCAAAGACAAAAATAGACGATTTTTTCGTTTTACCTGAGTAGTTTTATTGTCATGCGAACAGGCTGGATGTTGACCTTTTTTGTTTTGCTTTTTTTCTCTTCAAAAGGAGATGGGCGTACACTGGATTCATTAAAAGAATTTGGTTTGGGCTTCCATTGGTTAAACGGACAAAAAAAAGTAGAAATCCCGTTTGAGTTACATGCGAATTTGATTGTTATACCCCTTAAAATTAATGATTCAGATACACTTCGTTTTTTGGTCGACACGGGTTTAGGTACAACCCTATTGACGGATAGTACCGTGTTTAAAAAAATGGGCTTGAAGGCAACAAGGAAAATAGAACTCAAGGGACTTGGAGAAGGAGAGGCAATCCAAGCTATGGTGGTTATTGGAGTGAAATTACAAGTGGATAGGGCGATTGCCATGAATCAAAATTTAATCTATGTATCTAGTGACCAATTGAATCTTTCTGATTTTGTGGGTACCCAAATTCAAGGGGTGTTGGGTTATGAATTGTTTTCGAACCTAGTTGTTACGCTTGATTATGCACGGCAAAAGATGATATTAATCCAAAATCAGGATTATCGCCTTCGGAAAAGAAATGGGAAACAATTTTCGTTGGAAGTGACTGATAATAAGCCATATATCCATGCTGCGAAAATCCTAAGTAAAAAAGGCGAACAAACGAATCGTTTGCTATTGGACTCAGGGGCGGGTCATGTATTGTTTTTAGAGGGAGCAGGTGTGGATTCGAGTTTGTTCTCCTTTTCAAATCAGGAAGTTTACCTGGGAAAAGGATTAAATGGCGCAATTATGGGAAATATGGGTCGAATTAGTCAACTGAGCTTAGGACCTTGGTCTTGGTCCAATGTTCCAACGGCGTTTCCTTTGACAAAATTACTGAAAGATACCAGTCGAATTCAGGGTAGTTTGGGCGGTGAGTTTTTGCGGCGATATGTAGTTACATTTAATTATTTGCAACAATATGTTCTATTCAAACCCATTGGTAGGCTGTGGCGGAGGCCTTTTGAAATGGGGCTTTCAGGTTTGAATCTGCGCGCGACTGGGGGGCGTTTTCGTGATTATGTGGTAGAAAGTGTTCAAGCAAATTCGCCCGCAGATGAGGCCGGCGTGTTGCCTGGTGATGCAATTTGGCTTATCAATGGTGTACGATCAACACAATACAGTTTGGGAGAGGTGTATCGAATCTTGAAAAAAAAAGCAGGTAAGCAGGTGGAATTGTTTATTCGAAGAGGGAATACCTACCACTTGATTTCATTCAAACTCCGACCATTATTTTAGCTCATAATCCGCCGCGATCGGAAAATGGTCGGAATAATTGATGTTACGCAGGGTTACGAATTGATTTACTGTAAAATCGTTGGAACAAAATTGATTATCGATTCGCACCAAATAAGGGCTTCGATTCAAGGTAAATCCAAATCCTCTGCCGGCCTCTTCGAATGAATTTTTCAAACGTTCCCGCAAGGTGCCATAGGCCCATCCATAAGGAGTCTCATTCAAGTCACCTACGACAATCACGGGATACATGCTCTCTTGAATAAGCCGATTAATCTGCGACATTTCATCCTTGTGATGAATAAATCCTTTTCGAAGCGAGTTCATGATGCCACGGCCTTCTTTCTTCGCATCTTCATAATCTTGATCGCGTATTTTTCCCGTCACTCGTCCTACGCGAATACCCATCGACCATAATTGCACATTGATGATGCGAAACGTATCTTCTTTGGCAACAATATCCGCATACAAATAGCCATTTGCTGAATTACCAAATTGCTTGCCTGATTGATGAATGATGGGATATTTCGAGAAAATTGCCAAACCCATTTTTTCTTTGGCCTCAAAAAAATCTTCTTTCAAAGGGATGAATGCATAGTGCGGATAGGATTCCTTCATCATGTTGATGCTGCGATAAGCCTTGCGATCTGCATGCGAATAAAACTCTTGAAAGCATTTCACGTCGGCTTGGTAGTCCAACATGAAGCTTTTTAATGCCTTGACCTTCTCCTCATTCCCACTGTAATTATTGGAATACATCCCATAAACATTATAACTCAAGACGCGAAGATCTTTTTTGGCAGCAGGTTTTGGTGTATTCCAAACGATACTACGGGGAATAAATCCATATCCTAGCGCAAGGACAACGAGCGGTAAAAGGGCCCTTTTGGCCCGACGAAACATCCAATAAATCAAGGAAATAAAACAGAGCACTTGGGCATAAGGCAAGGTCATCATGATGAAACCTGCGAGCCAGTGGTCAATGACTAGGGAATAGCTTAATAAATAGGTCAGTAGCGTATAAAGGCACAATGGCAAGGTTCCTAACCAGATCAAGGAAGAGATGATTTTCTTACTAACGGATTCGTCGGTTTTTCGCTTTGCCATGACTCAAAGATACACAATCCAAGGCATTTTATAAATTTTGTAAAGACCTTTGGGATATTTCAAAATATTTCCTACTTTTGCAATCCCTTTGAGGGAAATCCTTTTAGAACGCATTCAATTTTAAAAACAACATATTATGGCAAAGGTTTGTCAATTAACTGGAAAGAGAACTCGTGTAGGTAATAACGTATCACACGCGAACAATAAGACAAAGCGTAAGTTTTTCCCGAACTTGCAGACAAAGAAATTTTTCTTAGAGTCTGAAGGTGTTTGGGTTCGTATGAAAGTATCTGCGAAAGCAATCCGTACGATCAACAAAAACGGTTTCGAGAAAACATTAATCGCATCTGCTCGTAAGGGTACTTTGTCGATCTAATTATATCAAGATTTTTACCGAAATTAGCCTCCTTGAAACCAAGGAGGCTTTTTTTATTTGCCCATGTTAAGCTCAACTGAATTTACCCGATATCAAAAGCAATTGGCCATTCCTGAATGGACGCTCGAAATGCAAGAATGCCTTTCGCGGGCTCATGTACTTATTGTTGGCGCAGGTGGTTTGGGCGTTAGCGTCATTCCTTACCTCGCGGCTGCGGGGGTGGGACATTTGACACTCATTGATCACGATGTGGTGGATTTGAGCAATTTAGGCCGACAAACAATTTATCGCAATGATCAAGTAGGGCAGTCGAAAGTTCTGATGGCGAAAGATTATGTTGAGGCATTGAATCCGAATGTGCAGGTAGATGCTATTCCATCGAAATTCTCCAGGACTAATTACCACCTTGTTCAATCGGCGGATTTAGTGGTGGATTGTACCGATAACTTTGACACAAGATACTTGATTAATGATGCCTGTGTCAAATTTGGTAAGGCCTTTGTTTATGCGGCAATTCATACGTGGGAAGGCCAATTGGCTGTTTGCAATGCCCATGGTACAGGACCTACTTACCGTTGTTTATTTCCGGATGAACCGTCGGCGGGGGAAATCCCCACTTGTGATGAAGCAGGTGTGCTAGGTTTTTTGCCAGGCATGATGGGATTGATGCAGGCCAAAGAAGCAATATTTTATTTAACAGGAATGTCTTCCCCTGCCCAAAATCATTTATTGCGCTGGGACGTGCGTTCTATGCGTATGCATCAGTTTCGGATGGAGCGTTCGGCAGATGCGGAGGAACGAATATTTCCTGTGAAAGAATGGGTTCCTGTAGAGATGGAGCCTGCGGATGCTTTTGAGTCCATTAAAAATGGCAATATTCAGTTTGTGCTCGATGTACGCGAGCCTTTCGAATGGGAGGAGGCGCAAATTGCAGGATCCATCTGCATGTCGATGAACAACTTACAAGTGGATTTAATCCCGAAGGATATGCCCGGATTGGTCGTTTGTCACCACGGCATGCGCTCGATGTTTGTCATTAAGCACCTGCATAGTCTGGGTTTTGAAAACTTGATCAACTTAGCGGGGGGCATTGATGCCTGGTCGCGCGAAGTGGATGATTCCATCCCGCGTTATTAAGAAACGATATCGCCGTATAAATCGAATTCCTCTGCCTTATTGATTTTCACCTGAACGAAATCTCCCTGACGGGCAAATTGCTCAGCCGGAATTAAGACTTCATTATCAACCTCTGGGGAATCATGTTCCGTACGTCCCACAAAGAATCCGCTTTCTTTGCGATCCACCATGACCTTAAAGGTTTGGCCGATTTTCGCTTGATTTAATTCTTCCGAAATACCTTGTTGGAGTGCCATAATCTCATCCGAACGCTCTTGCTTCACCTCTTCCGGAACATCGTCTTGCACTAAATAGGCATGTGTATTTTCCTCGTGTGAATAATTAAAGATCCCCAATCGGTCAAAACGCATACGTTCCACGAATGAATATGTTTCTTCAAAATCGGCATCTGTTTCGCCCGGGTAACCCGAAATTAACGTCGTTCTCAAGGCGATTCCTGGTACTTTTTCGCGAATGTCGGTAATTAATTGTTCCGTTTTTTCGCGGGTGATTCCGCGGCGCATGTGCTTCAACATCGCATCGGATCCACTTTGAAGCGGCATATCCAAGTACTTACAAATATTATCACGCTCAGCCATGGTTTGCAAAATTTCCATTGGGAAACCTGCTGGATAAGCGTATTGTAAACGGATCCATTCGATGCCTTGCACATCAGATAGGCGCTCTAAAAGTTCTTTAAGTTGTCGGCCTGATTTCCCTTCTCCCTTCAAATCCAAACCATAAAAGGTCAAATCTTGGGCAATTAAAATCAATTCCTTAGTTCCCTTCTTCGCTAATGAGCTAGCCTCTTTGACCAATTCATCCATCGGACGTGAAACGTGTCCGCCACGCATCAAGGGAATCGCACAGAAACTACATGGTCGGTCGCAACCTTCCGCAATCTTTAAATAGGCGTAATGTGCTGGCGTTGTCAATAAACGTTCGCCTACGAGTTCATGCTTGTAGTCGGCCTTCAGTGCTTTCAGCAAGCGAGGCAATTCATTGGTTCCAAAAAACGAATCGACCATCGGAATTTCTTTCTCTAAATCATCTTTGTAGCGATGCGAAAGGCAACCAGTTACATATAATTTATCAATCTTACCGGCCTCTTTGGCATCTGCGTAACGCAAAATGGTATCGATGGATTCTTGTTTGGCATTGTCAATAAACCCGCATGTGTTCACCACAACAATGTTTGCTGTGTCTTTTTTTGCCTCGTGCGTTACTTCCAAACCGTTACCTTTTAATTGGGTAAAAAGGACTTCGGAGTCAACTAGGTTTTTGGAACAACCGAGTGTAACGATGTTAATGGATGGCTTGGGGCTTACTTTGGTTTTCATGCGTATGTTGAATAAGCGTGCAATTTACGAATTAATTTGCAGCTTCAGTCGGAATTTCATGCAGGCGGGATACAAGTATTGAATTCTTTTTTTAGTATTGTAATTCTTAAACTTATTTATCCACATGAAAAAATTGATATTGATTTGTGCTTGCATGGCATCTGGTTTGATGGCATTTGGGCAAGGGCTAAACTCACTTTCCAAGCAAGAAAAGAAAGACGGGTTTAAATTGTTATTTGATGGGAAATCTTTTGCTGGTTGGCATACCTACGGAAAACCCGGAAAAGTAGGGGCATCTTGGACGATCGAAGATGGAATCATTGGTTTTGATTTAGCCAAAAAAGACGGAGGCGATTTAATTACCGACGCGGAATATGTGAATTATGATTTTTCAGTTGATTGGAAAATCTCTCCAAACGGTAATAGTGGTATTATTTTCAATGTTACGGAAGATCCTGCGAAATACCACAGTACCTATAATACAGGACCTGAAATGCAAGTGCTTGACGATGCGGGCCATCCTGATGGTAAGATTATCAAACATAATTCAGGCGACTTGTATGATTTGATCAAATCGTCTGTGAATGTGACTAAGCCCGTAGGCGAATGGAATACGGCACGGATTGTTAATAACCGTGGATTGTTGCAATTATATTTAAACGGATCTAAAGTCGTGGAGACGCGTACGGATGATGCGAATTGGAAAGCAATGATTGCTGGTTCGAAATTTAAAACGATGCCAGGTTTTGGTGTGAATATGCAAGGGCGCATTGCTTTGCAAGATCATGGAAATCCCGTTTGGTATCGAAATATTAAGATCAAGGAATTATAAAAGAAATAGGGGGCACGAGCCCCCTATTTTAGTTTAATGCGTAATAGATTCATGTCGGAGGTGATGAATAAGTATTTTCCATCGTTTCCTCCAAAGGCCACATTCGAATTTCGATTTCCTGTGGCGATTCTACCTAATAGTTTTCCTTCGGCGTTGATGATGAGAACTCCTCCAGGTCCCGTTGTCCATACATTCCCTTTCGCATCCACTTTCATGCCGTCATACCCTCCACGGATGCCTTGCTTAGCTAATTCGGCCGCATCGAAAAAGACACGTCCTTCTCCCAAGTTACCTTGCTTGTCTACCGGATAGGCCTTGATGTAGGTAGGAGGTTCCGAGGTGCCCACATACAAGATACTTTCATCTGGATTGAAGGCGAGGCCATTCGGCCGACCTAAATCCTTGATTTGCAAACTCGTCTGACCTTTTGTGTCAATACGATAGACTCCTTGAAAATCGAGTTCTTTGGCAGGTTCTGGTTTTCCGCGACCGGGTAATCCATAGGGAGGGTCAGTGAAATAATAATCGCCCGATTTTTTCTGAACCAAATCGTTTGGACTATTTAATTGCTTTCCTTCGTACGTATGTGCCAAGGTTTTTTTCTGATCTGGGTGATGCAATGGCATTTCCGCGATCCGACGATCCCCGTGTTCACAGGAAACAAGGTTCCCTTTTGTATTAATGATCAACCCATTAGCGCCAGGTTCTTCGGAATAAACGCCTGTGCCCGTGTATCCTGAAGGCTTCAAGAATACTTCGAGTCCTTTGGACTCCGACCACTTATGTATGGTGTTTTCAGGCACATCGGTGAAAAGCAAATAGCCTTCTTTTTTCACCCAAACCGGGCCTTCCGACCAAGTAAATCCCTGGGCTACAATTTCGATTTTGGTTGTTGTATCCAGCAAAGCATCCAAGCCTGCATCATAGCGATGGATTTTGCCGATGGTCTGGTACTGTGCCATGGCGCTGACCGACAAACTCATGAGGCCAATTATTCCAAGTATTTTTTTCATAGCTCAAAAAAAATGGGCCGAAGCCCATTTTCATTACAGGTGTTTCTTTTTACTTTCTTTCACGGCAAAGTCGGCCGCTCGAGCCGTCAAGGCCATATAGGTCAACGAAGGATTCACGCAAGAGGTTGAGGTCATGCATGCGCCATCTGTCACGAATACGTTCTTTACAGCGTGCAACTGGTTGTTGCCATTTAACACGGATGTTTTTGGATCACGTCCCATACGTGCGGTTCCCATTTCGTGAATCGCCATACCTGGGTAAGAGCCATTGTCGAATGCGCGAACATTTTTCAAGCCGGCACTTTCCAACATCTCTTTGGCATCTTCCATCATATCTTTCCGCATTTTCATTTCATTTTCTTTGAATTCTGCGTCAAACACAACGACTGGAATGCCCCACTTGTCTTTTGTGGTAGGATCCAAATACATCTTATTTTCGTGGTAAGGCAATGTTTCTCCAAAGCCACCCAAGTTCATCGTCCATGGGCCTGGTTTTGTCATCGCATCCTTGTAATCCGCACCGAAGCTCATGTCGTTCACGCCGCGATTCCAGCTTCCACGCGAACCTCCACCTTGGTAGCCAAATCCACGTAAATAGTCCCGTTTGTCATTGCCAATGTTCCGGTAACGTGGGATGTAAATTCCATTCGCCCGACGGCCGATGTAGTATTTATCTTCATCGCCTTCCCAAGTACCAGCAGCACCTACGCGGAAGTGGTGATCCATCAAGTTATGGCCTAATTCTCCTGAATCATTTCCCAATCCATTTTGGAAACGGGCTGATTTTGAGTTCAATAATAAAGCTGTCGTAGCTACAGTAGAACCACAAACAAAGATGATTTTCGCAAAGTATTCGCGCACATCTTTGGTAACCGTATCGATGACACGCACACCCGTTGCTTTTTGTTTGGCATTATCAAACAAGATTTCAGAAACAACAGAATCCGGACGCAAGGTCAATAATCCCGTTTTTGCAGCTGGGGGTAAAGTACAAGATTGCGTACTGAAATATGCGCCATAAGGACATCCTAAGCGGCATTTATTGCGGTATTGACAAGCAGACCGACCAATTTTCAATTGCGCTTCTTTGGCTTCGGATAAGTTTGCCACCCGACCTATCGTCATGTTACGGCCCGGGAAATTCTTTTCGATGCGTTGACGCACTTCTTTTTCCACGCAGTACATGTCCATTGGCTTCAAAAACTCAGAATCCGGTAATTGAGGTAATCCCAACGCCTCGCCAGAGATACCTACGTGTTTTTCTACGTAGGAATACCAAGGTGCAATGTCCTTGTAACGGATTGGCCAATCCACCGCGATACCATCTTTTAGATTTGCTTCAAAGTCGATGTCCGATAGACGATAGGTTTGTCGGCCCCACATAATGGATTTTCCTCCTACGATATCAGGACGGAACCAGTCGAAACGTTTTACTTCTTTGTAAAGCGCATCGGCATCATTCATCCAATATTTCTCGGTCATCTCGTTGTAGGGATAATCGCGGGAAAGTTTCGGGTGTGAAGCTTTTTGCTCGTTGGTCAACAAGCCATTGTATTTAAAATCCCAAGGATCTTTATAACTCGGTTCGTAAGCCGTTACGTGGTCGAATTTCTTTCCTTTTTCAAGGACAAGGACACGAAGGCCTTTTTCAGTTAGTTCTTTGGCAGCATATCCACCCGAAACGCCAGATCCTACAACGATTGCGTCATAAGTCATGGATTTAATTGCGTCAATGTTCAGATTCATAGTGCCCAAGTTTTTTGTGATGGTGATAATGGCATACAGCCGTCAAATTTGCCCGGAATAGGCAAGTATTCTAATGCTTTTGTTGCTCCGATTTCCGAAGTGAAATAGCCTGTAGTCGTTAATTCTTTGATCATAAAGAAGAAAGTTGGCTGCCCTTTTTTGCTTTTTCGAGTTGCATCGGATTCCAACATACAAGTTGTTAAAGCTTCTTTTCGTTGCGTGTTGGAAGCCTCGATGAAACCTTTGCCAAAACGTGCTTGGCAATCGGAGTCCAATTTAGCTAAGCCTTCAGCAAATGCTTTTTGGTTGGCTTCTGGATAACAATCTTGAACGACACGCAGAATGAATTTCTCTACGCCAGCCGCTTTGGCGCCCGGAGTATCGGTTGTTGGGATAATGGTATCGGCAATTTCAGCAACTAAAGATTCTTGTGCGGCTGAGAATTGCACAAAAGTAGCATGGGATTTTTGGCCGTTAAGCCCAGCCATCGCAGGTGCGGAAATCATGCCGCCCATTAAAATGCTGAGTCGCTGAATGGCGTCCCGTCTGTTTATGTTCATAGGTAATAGGATTTTACGTATCAAATATAGGATATTTTTTTACGTTGCCAAACAGCCTTGCTTTCCGTAGCTTTGCCAATCCTTTAAGGTTTGGCAAAGCTAAAGGCCCTAAGCATAACGAAAAAACACGTATGTCCCTTGTATCAGTAAACGCATTATCTCAACAAATTCAGCAAGCTATTGCCTCGAAATACCCTGCAAACGAAGCTAGGGCCATTTCGCATGCCTATCTGAACATGCGTTGTTTGATCAATACCTTGGATATTTTGATGGATAAAGCCGTCGAAGAGCCTCTTGGTTTTGCGGAAGATTTATCCCGACTCGCTGCCGGAGAACCCCTACAATACGTGACAGGGAAGGCGTATTTTTTCGACCGAATCTTTTCTTTGAATGCGGCGACGCTCATTCCCCGACCAGAAACCGAAGAGCTGGTTAGTCAGGTATTGAATCTCATAGGAAATGAAAAAAAACGCGTGTTGGATATCGGAACGGGTTCCGGATGCATAGCCGTTTCGCTTGCATTGGAAGCACCTCTAGCGGAAGTTAGCGCTTGGGATGTCGCTCCAGAGGCTCTTTTAAAAGCGCAAGAAAATGCGGACCAATTAGGGGCACAAGTCAACTTTAAACAACAAGATGTTTTTGATTGGACGAAGGACTCAAATGTTTGGGATATCATTGTCTCCAATCCACCTTATGTGTTGGAGGCAGAAAAGGCCGATATGGAATCACATGTCCTGGACCACGAACCGCATTTGGCCTTATTTGTGTCGGATGAAGATCCGCTTGTATTCTATCGGGTGATTGGCGAGATGGCTCAGCAGCGATTAATACCCGGAGGATTTCTTTGTTTTGAAATCAACCGGGCATTTGGTGCAGAAAATATAGCTCTTACTGAAATGCAAGGTTTTGAAAATATTCAATTGCTCAAAGACTTTCATGGCAATGACCGCATGCTTATTGCGCAGAAATCAGTTCATTAATGCCAATCAAAAACGCATAATCCTTCGCAATATCTTTGAAGCGTTTGTAACGTCCAGAGGCGCCACCGTGGCCTGCCGACATGTCGCAATCCAACAACAAAATATGATTGTCGGTCTTCGTTTTTCGCAATTTGGCCACCCATTTGGCAGGTTCCCAATATTGTACTTGAGAATCATGCAAGCCTGTCGTCACGAATAGATGTGGATAATCCTGTGGCACCACATTGTCATAAGGCGAATAGGATTTCATGTAGTGGTAATGGTCTGTATTTTTCGGATTTCCCCATTCTTCCCATTCGCCCGTTGTTAACGGAATCGTTTCATCTAACATCGTCGTGACCACATCCACAAAAGGAACAGCAGCGATGACGCCAGCAAATAGGCTAGGAGCCATGTTGATAATTCCGCCCATGAGCATGCCACCCGCGGAACCACCTTGGGCAAATAAGCGATGCGCTTCTACTTTTCCTGTGTTGACCAAATAATTACCACAATCGATGAAATCCGTGAACGTATTCATTTTACGCATCATTTTTCCATCCTCATACCAGTGACGTCCCATTTCTTGCCCGCCGCGAATGTGTGCAATAGCAAAGGCAAAACCCCGATTCAATAGCGATAAACGACTCGATGAAAAATAAGGATCCATGCTGTATCCATAAGAACCGTAGGCATAGAGTAATAAGGGGCCTTTTTGGTAGCCATTTTTGTACACCAATGAAATAGGTACCTTCACTCCATCGCGGGCGATAGCCCATAATCGCTCGGATTGATATTCATTTTTGTCAAAACCGCCCAGAACACGGTCTTCCTTCAGTAAGACAGATTTTTTTGTCGAACCATCATATTCCAAAACGGAATTTGGGCAGGTCAATGACGTATAATTGTAGCGAAGGGTTTTAGCTCGGTAATCCACATTGATGCCGATATTGACCTGGAACACCTCCTCATCCATGCGGATGAATTCGTTCGATTCCCCTTGTATCCATTGTATTTGAGAAAGCCCATTAGTTTTAACTTCCAAAGCAATCCATTCCGTTGTCGCATCAAAATCCTCCAGAAAAACATCAGGGCGATGCGGAACGACAGTTTTCCATGTCGATTTATCTTTAGGTCCATCAACATGACATGCCATCAACTGAAAGTTGGTCGAATCCTGATGATTAGTTCGTATCAAAAAGCGATCAGCTTGATGTTCAATGAAATATTCCAAACCACGTTCTCCTGGCTGAAACACTTCGAAATTGCCCGTCGGGTTATTTGTTTTCAAAATCCGGTATTCCGAATAAACGCCTTGTTGGCTGGAGACCGAGAAAATATATTCCTTCGACTTGCTTCTGCTCAAACCCATGTAGCATTCTTCGTTCTTTTCCTCATAGACCAAAACATCTTCGCTGCTCGGTGTGCCAAGTTTATGTCGGAATACTTTTGAGGCCAATAAAGTTTGTGGATCACGAAGTAGATAGAAGAAGTACGTTGAATCTGCCGACCACGCATAAGATCCACCTTCTGTATTTTCAATTTTGTCGGGAAGCAATTCGCCCGTCGCAAGGTTTTTAAAGTGAACGGTGTAATTCCGCCGACTCACCGTATCGGTTGCATAAGCGAGAATTTGTTCGTTATCGGATAATGCCAAACCACCTACGGCGAAATAGGCTTCCTCTTTTCCTAATTGGTTTCCATGGAGGAGGATTTCTTCAGGAGCATCTAAAGAGCCTTTCTTCCGACAATAAATGGGGTATTCGCCGCCCGTTTCGTAGCGGTGGTAGAACCAATCCTTTCCATTGAAGTAGGGGACAGATTGTTCATCTGCCACGATGCGCCCTTTCATCTCTTCAAACAATTCGTTTTGAAGCGCTTCTGTGGGTTTGAGAACGCTTTCGGTATAGCTATTTTCTTGGTTTAGGTATTCGATGACCTCAGGGTCTTCGGGATTATTTAGCCAAAAATAGGGATCTTGTCGGACGTCACCATGTATTGTCAATGCTTTGGGAACTTGCTTTGCTTGTGGCGGATTGGGTAGATTTTGTAACATGGATACAAGTTAAAAATAAATTTATGGAGTGAAAAGGAACGTTTATCCTCGAAAATGCATTTTGATGTAAAAATTGGCAAGGCATATTGAATTATTTATACCTTTGCCGGACAACAAACCTTTAATTTTTTAAACGATGAACAAGAAAATTTGGATTGTATTAGGCGTAATTGCTTTGGTTATTTTTTGGGGTGTAGGTGAGCGTAACAGTATGGCGACGAGTGACCAGGAGGTGAAGGCTTCATGGGCGAATGTGCAAAGTGCATATCAGCGTCGTGCGGATTTAATCCCTAATTTGGTGAAAACCGTTCAGGGGGTTGCGAATTTCGAGAAATCTACCTTGACAGCTGTAATTGAGGCGCGTGCTTCTGCGACACAAATGAAATTAGATTCCAAGGATTTAAGTCCTGAGAATATGCAAAAATACCAAGCGGCTCAATCTTCATTAGGAGGCGCATTATCACGTTTGATGGTGGTAGCTGAAAACTATCCGCAATTGAAAGCAACTGAGAATT
>JAHEAY010000193.1 GCA_024642485.1 Cytophagaceae bacterium | reverse complement strand
ACAAAGAATGGTTGAGATAAGAAACGTTGAACACGACGAGCGCGAGATACAACCAATTTATCTTCTTCTGATAATTCATCTAAACCTAAGATGGCGATGATATCTTGTAATTCTTTATAACGTTGTAAAATCTCTTTCACACGCTGAGCTGTATCGTAGTGAGAATCACCTAATACTTCTGCAGACAAGATACGAGATGATGAATCCAATGGATCCACCGCTGGGTAGATACCTAACTCAGCAATCTTACGAGACAATACCGTTGTTGCATCTAAGTGAGCAAACGTTGTTGCAGGCGCTGGATCCGTTAAGTCATCGGCAGGTACGTAAACCGCTTGTACCGATGTAATTGAACCACGCTTCGTTGAAGTAATACGCTCTTGCATCGCTCCCATTTCCGTTGCCAAAGTTGGTTGGTAACCTACCGCTGATGGCATACGACCTAATAGGGCAGATACCTCAGAACCCGCTTGTGTAAAACGGAAGATGTTATCGATAAAGAACAAGATATCACGACCTTGACCTTCGCCATCGCCATCACGGAAATGTTCTGCAACTGTCAAACCTGACAACGCAACACGAGCACGCGCTCCAGGAGGCTCGTTCATTTGACCGAACACCAAAGTAGCTTGAGACTTCGCTAATTCCGTTTGATCTACCTTCGTAAGATCCCACTCACCAGCTTCCATTGCATGCTTAAATTCTTCACCATATTTAATTACGCCAGACTCAATCATCTCACGCAACAAGTCATTTCCTTCACGCGTACGCTCACCAACACCTGCAAAAACAGATAAACCTTCGTAAGCTTTCGCGATATTATTAATCAACTCCATGATCAATACGGTTTTACCTACACCGGCACCACCGAATAAACCAATTTTACCCCCTTTTACGTAAGGAGCTAATAAGTCAATTACTTTAATTCCTGTAAATAAAACTTCAGTCGTTGTTGCTAACTCATCAAACTTCGGTGCTGCACGGTGAATCGGCAAACCTTTATCTGATTTAGGTTGTGAAATACCATCAATAGCATCTCCAACTACGTTAAACAAACGACCTTTGATACCTTCACCTGTTGGCATGGTCATCGGAGTTCCTTTGTCAATCACCTCTTGACCTCTTTGAAGACCTTCTGTTCCCTCCATCGCAATCGTTCTTACACGATCCTCTCCTAAATGTTGTTGAACTTCTAAAACAAGTTCCTGACCATTTGATTTGGTAACAGAAAGAGCGTTTAAAATCGCTGGTAAATGAGATCCTTCTCCTTCGAAGCTCACATCGACTACGGGCCCAATTACTTGAGCAACTCTCCCTTTATTAACTGCGTTTGCCATTTGAAAATTAAATTTATAAAAATGAGATATCCATTCGGACTGCAAAATTAGTTCGGAATTTCCAATAAACAAAAACGCAGATTGTATTTTTCTCCTTTTTTTTAACAAAATCAGCCCAAATCTTTGAATGAATTAAAGTTTATGCAGAAATTGGCTTTCCAAAAAAATGATGACTTGATGCACAAAACGCCTTTTGCCTTTCCCGCTTTCATTGGCCTAATGTGCCTGACGAGTATCGCATTGTGGTTGTTTTTCCCGTATTCTCCCATTAGCCTGCATGCCATCAGTGAAATTATTCCGGATCGAGCGGTGATAGATGACAACGGAAGCACAAAATTGGAAGGGCTAATTTATTTCGTCCGACAATCATTTTTGACGGGTGCTGCGGACCAAAGCCTTTGGCCGACCTATCTCTACACCGGAACTTCCATTTTCGCCATCATCATAATCCTCCTCGGTTTCAAAAAATGGGCGCAGATTCCTAGAAACTATTTCATCGGGGGCTTCCTAATTTGGATAGCACTCATATATGCAACAAACAGACATCAATCGGCAACCGAAATCAGCCTGATTATCCTCGATCAAATCAACGGTTTGGGCATTATCAGTCTTATCACGAGTAGCGTGATCATCTCCGCAGCTGTCCCTCGCCTAATTTTGCAATTAGGTTTCAGCCACTCATTCGATCAAGGAAAACGAAACTGGCTCATACTATTTGGCCTCTTCTTACTCAATTTATTGCTGACGTATGGAAATGAAATCCTTGGTTGGGAACTGCATTTTGCCATTCCAGGATTACTATTCAGCCATATTGCCTGGTTTGCCTATGCATTCCAAACGGGCCAAATGAATTCCCAACTCCGCTGGGGAATCAGCTCACTAAGCCTCATGACACTTTTGTATTTTTTCTTGTTCGGAAATGATCCAGGCATCCAGGCATTTATCCACTGGTCGCTGATTTGTCAAAGTGTGATGTTCGCATTATTCCCGCTATTCATTATCAGCAATTTCAAAACCCCAATTCAGCAAAACTTGCCCGTATATAAAATCATACACAAAGCTCCGTATGTGGATTTACGTTTAATGTATCTTGGCGTTTTCATCTTGGGTTCTGCTTGGGTATATGCCAAAAATGCGCGTGTGATTCACCAGTTTCAAGCGGCCTTCTACAATGAGCGTGGAGACTTAGCCAGGTTTACGGGAAACCGAAAATCGGCGGAATTTGCCTACCAACAAGCCATGCTGCACAGTAAATTGAACGCAAAAAGCAATTTAAGTTTAGCGGCTTTGGC
>JAHEAY010000027.1 GCA_024642485.1 Cytophagaceae bacterium | reverse complement strand
CTCCCAAAGGACTCTTTCGAACCCAAAAGGCTGCTGCAGATAATGGGACCAACAAAGAAACAACCGATGGAACGAATAAACTCTTAACGATTCCCCAAGCAGAAATCTGCCCACCAATCCACAACATGGTTGTCGTTACATCACCAATAGGCGACCATGCGCCACCCGCATTCGCGGCAATGACAACAACACCCACATAAAATTTACGTGTGGAGCTATCGCTAATCAACTTTCGCAACAATGCTACCATCACAATGGAAGAAGTTAAGTTGTCTAATACAGAAGAAAGGAAAAAAGTAACAAAACCAATTATCCACATCAATGTCGCAGGATTTTTAGTTTTAATTAGCCTGCTAACAAAATGAAAACCTTCGTGCGCATCAACTAGCTCCACAAGTGTCATCGCACCTAATAGAAAAAATAAAATCTCCGAAGTGGATCCCAAATGATGCGAAAGTGATTCCAAATCATGTGGACCACGAACGAGTGCATAAACAACCCAAACTAAAACACCCGTCACTAAGGCAGATGCTGTTTTATTTATTTTAATCGGATGCTCAAATGCAATAGCTAGATAGCCGACAATAAATATGATAACTGAAATAATTTCCATGCGGTAAATATAAAAAAGAAAGTCAGGGTTTTATGTCCCTGACTTTCAAATATAAATCGTTAAAATGCGAAGCTTATTTTAATTTAGCAACCGCAGCTTTAATACGCTCACAAGCCTCTTCTAATTGCTCATCAGCTGCAGCGGTAGAAATACGCATACAATCTGGAGCTCCAAAACCCGATCCTGCCACAGTAGCAACGTAAGATTCATTCAACAACCACGTGCAGAAATCATCAGAATCATTGATTGTTGTCGTACCATCTGATTTTCCGAAATAATAAGAAATATCTGGGAATGCATAAAACGCACCATCCGGCATATTCACTTTAAATCCTGGAATTTCACGCAATTTACCTACTACTAATTTACGACGACGATCATAAGCCGCTTTCATTTCATAAGCATGATCCAATGAACCATTAAATGCAGCAACAGCCGCTTTTTGTGCAATGGAATTCGTTCCGGAAGTCACTTGACCTTGTAATTTCTCTACGCCATCCGCAATCCATTTCGCAGCAGCAATAAAGCCAATACGCCATCCCGTCATCGCATGACCCTTCGCAACCCCATTAACCGTGATTACGCGATCTTTAATTTCAGGAATAGATCCGATCGAAAAGTGTCCACCTTGTGTAAAGTTGATGTATTCGTAAATCTCATCAGCCAACACAAAGATATTTTCGTGACGTGCAACAACATTCGCAATATCACGCAATTCTGATTCTGTATAAACCGAACCTGTAGGGTTGTTTGGCGAAGCAAACATCACCATTTTCGTTTTCGGCGTAATTGCAGCCTCAAATTGATCTGCAGTAACTTTAAAATTATTATCAAATGCTCCTTGAACAATCACCGAAACACCATCGGCTAATTTGACCATCTCCGAATAAGAAACCCAATATGGCGAGAAAATAATTACCTCATCCCCTGGATTAATCAAGGCAGCAATCGCATTTGCCAATGAATGTTTTGCTCCCGTAGAAACCACAATATTCTCTGAACCCCACTCTAAACCATTATCTCGCTTCAACTTATTTGCAATAGCTAAACGCAAATCTGGATAACCTGCCACGGGCGAATAGCCATGAAAACCATCATCAATGGCTTTTTTTGCTGCTTCACAAATGTGTGCTGGTGTTTTAAAATCTGGCTCTCCTACCGAAAGGCTAATTACTTTGTGACCTTGCGCAGCTAATTCACGCGCTTTTTTCGTCATTCCCAACGTGGATGACTCTTCTAATGCTTGAATGCGTTGGGCTAATAAGGATGATGACATAATATATAAATACAATGGTTGAAATCGGGCGCAAATTAGCGATTTCAATGCTGAATAGCTAATAAATTTCTCGAAAAGCGCGCTTAATGTTGTTGGCTTAACTTCGAATAGAAGCCTTTGGGATTCGCTAACAATTCCGCATGTGTTCCCCGCTCCACAATCTCGCCTTTATCAACAACGAGGATTTGGTCGGCATGCTGAATCGTACTCAAACGATGCGCAATAACAAGTACCGTCCGATTTTTCATCAAATTACCTAAAGCAGCTTGTACCATTTTCTCTGATTCATTGTCCAAGGCACTCGTTGCCTCATCCAAAATCAAAATGGGTGGATTTTTCAATACCGCACGCGCAATGGAAAGCCGCTGGCGTTGGCCTCCTGATAATTTTGAACCCCGATCGCCAATAACTGTTTGATAGCCCTCCGCACTCGATTCAATGAATTCATGCGCATTGGCAATTTTAGCTGCCTCGATAACCGCCTCCATAGGAGCCTCCGTACCAAAGGCAATGTTGTTAAAAATTGTATCATTGAACAAGACTGACTCCTGCGTCACTATGCCCATCAAAGCGCGTAAATCTTCCAAAGGAATCTGTTTCAAAGGGATACCATCAACTGTTATCTTGCCTGCACTCGGATCGTAAAAACGTGGCAATAAATCTGCCAACGTAGATTTTCCACCACCAGAAGCACCCACCAAAGCGATGGTTTTGCCTTTTGGAATATCAAAACTCACCGAAGTTAAAACAGAACGACCTTTGACATAAGCAAAACCCACCTCCTCAAATGAAATTTTATCCTTGAATTCTTTCACGGGATGAACAGGTTCTTCCACTTGAATCTCAGAGTCTGTATCCAAAATTTCAATAATTCGATCAGCGGATGCAACTCCGCGTTGTATACCTGAAAAAGCATCTGCAATCGCTTTGGCAGGACGCATGACCTGTGAAAAAGTCGCAATGAATGCAATAAATGTGGACGCACTTAATTCTCCATCGCCCGCAATCACCAAACTACCTCCGTACAATAAAATACCTGTAACAACCAATACTCCCAAACTTTCCGAAACGGGAGATGTCAATTCTTGGCGAAAAACCATCTTCAACAAAGAATTCCGGTAGCGATCATTTCCCTCCTGAAAACGCACATCCATGACCTTCTCCGCCCGAAAGGCCTTAACTACGCGCATGGCTCCGAAGGTCTCATCCAACAAACTAATTAATCCACTTAAATGCTGTTGCACTTCGCCTGCCGCACGACGCAAACGGCGTGTAATGGTCGCAATCACCCCGCCTGATAAAGGCAAAATAATGAGCGAGAACAAGGTTAATTTCCCCGACATGCTCGCAAGGAAAACGAAAAACATGATCAGCGTAAAGATTTCTTTGAATGTCGCAGTAAATGCTCGACCAATACTGTTTTCCACTTCTTGCACATCCGTGGTTAAACGCGACATCAAATTACCTTTACGTTGCTCTGAAAAATAACTCAAATCCAATCGGATTGCCCGAGCAAATACTGCTTGACGCAAAGACGCAATCATATCCGCCTCCACGGTTTTCAAAACGCGTTGAGATAAATAACGAAATATATTCGCTAAAACCACCGAAATCATAATCGCCGCACAGGCATATTCCAAGGCCCCTAAACGCCCATACGCCTCCAGCGCCCCATAAAAATAATGGTTAAACAAGAAGGAAAAATAACTTGGGCTCAGCGAAAATGCAGGCAATACGCGATATAAAGCTGCTTGATTCGTGGATGCTTGATTGAATAAGACATTCAACAAAGGAATCAACAAGGTGAAATTTAGGATTCCAAAAAGACTGGCCAGCAACGAAAAACTAAAATATGGGAATACATATTTTCGAATCGAAACGGCGTATGACAATAAACGTAAATATGTTTTCAAGGAATCTATTTCAAAATTTGGCTTAAATTACGACAATTTTCAGAAACAATTTGCTTACAAGATCCGATTATCCCCTCGTTTCCATTGTGATGGCTTGCTACCAAGGTGAAAAATACTTGGCCATTCAAGTCGAAAGTCTGCTCGCGCAAGACTATCCGAATTTGGAATTTATTTTTGTTGACGATGCCTCACAAGACCGGACTTGGGAGATTTTACAAGGATTTGCCCAACAAGATTCCCGGGTAAAAATCACGCAAAACGTGACGAACATCGGGTATCGGAAAACGTTTGAAAAAGGAATTCAATTGGCCACAGGAGATCTTATTGCCCTTTCCGACCAGGATGATTATTGGTTGCCCACGAAAATAACGAAGCTTCAAAAAGCCATCGGGGATGCGTCTTTGATTTATGCTGATTCAGATTTAGTGGATGCGGCAGGGAAACCGACGGGACAAAAAATGTCTAAAATCAAGAGCCAAATCGCTTATGATAGTCCGCTCATGTACACCTTTGGGGCATGGGCACCTGGGCATAGCATGTTGTTCAAACGTGATTTGCTCGCATTTGCGCTTCCCACCGTTGAATTCGTCACACATGATTATTTGATTGGTTTTGCAGCCACCTGCGCAAATGGGATCGCCTATTTGCCGGAATCATTGGTTCATTATCGCCAACATGAAAACAATACGATTGGTGCTGATTTAAAAAAAGCAAAAAAGCCCAAGCAGACAAGCCATGAACGTAATGCGCGTATTATAGCTCGCTTGAATTTATTGCAAGGCAGATGTCCAGCGGGTAAAGATCAAAAAATTTTGCTTGAATTTTATTTGGCTTGCAAGGGCACAAATCTAATCAATCGAATCAAAAGAGTTCGGATAGTTTTAGCGCATCGGGATAGAATGCTCGCATACAAAGGCAAGTCGGCCTTCGGGAAATTCGCCTATTGCTTTAAATTGTTTTTCGCGCTGTACTAATGCGGTAATACCAATTCTTCAACTGAACGAATAAAGGAATTTTTTGAGGAACCAAAGGCCCATCAAATCGCTCTCCCCTGCGCAAATAGTATTTCGAAAGGGTACTTGAGGTCATTCCCCATTTGCGAATAAACTGATAATAACCCCGGTTTTGTTTAACACGTTTGACGGAAATCGAACCAAAATGGTAAACACGGCTTTGGCCTAAACCTTTAAAAAGTCGGACCCCAGCTTGCCACAATTTCATCGAAAAATCTGGATCAGAATACATTCCAGGCGTAAATTCTACACTATAACCACCTACAGCATCCCACATTTTCTTGTGCACGACATTCGGCGGCCAGGTCGCTCCTTGCCAATCGGCTTTTTCAAACGCATCGAATTCAGCCAGCAAGCGAGCCTCCTCAAAAGTATCCATGCTCGTACCAAAATTCGCTTCAATGGAACAATTACTCTGCGCGCGCGGCTCAATCATCGTGGAAGAGATGAAAAAATATTCACTTGGACAGGCTTGAATTTCCTTTTGCAATAAAAGATCCCAGCCCGGCAACGTATACATGTCGTCGTTTATGTACAGCAAATAATCCGCCTGAGCCAATTCCCGCATGGCATTCATCGCATGGCAAACGCCCACATTCGAAATGGAATGCGTGTAGGCAATATCTTGCTGATCGCGAACCCATTCCAAAGAACCATCTTTCCCCTCATTCAAATGGACAATTAGCTCAAAAGGAACAACGCTATGTTCACGAATACTGCGAATGCATAATTGCAAAAACGCCAAATTATTCCAACTCGGAATGAGGATGGAAAAATAAGGATTTGAAGGTGCCTTGGCAGCCGGGAAATATTGAATGGGCTCCACTTATATTTGCTTATAATTTCGATATTCACCGATCCGCCAACCGGTCCAATCTTCGATTTGTTGCAGGACTTTACGTCGCAAACTCATCTTATCTCTCAAAACCTTCGGATCAAATTGGAAAGGCCATTGCATCCGCGCAATGCGAGCTTGCGCCGCAAGTGGATGCGTCCCTTCAAAACGGGTTAAACGTTCCGCATTTTCATAATCAAACTGATAATCTGCTGGGACATTTTCTGCCAACCATGCATCATCGTGATAGAATTGCGTAAAATTCCGCACTTTATTATTCAAACCTTGGGGCGGTTTAACCCAGCCATAATGGTAGATGGATGCGTCAATTAATTTGGCATGAATCTTCTTCCCAGCTTTACGGAATCCTTGCGCATCCTTGTAGGAATGGACGGCAGGATCAAATTTCACCACCCGAATTTCTCTGCGATACCATCGACGGGAAACGGCGACATAATCGTAAGACCCATAAAAATGTTTGTAATGAAAAAGCAAACCTTCTACAGCGGGATTGTCCGCATGCAATTGCATCGCAGCCACAATTTTAGGTAAATCATCTTCATGAACGCATTCGTCGCCTTGAATGTAAAATGCCCAATCTGTATCCGGCGAAATAGCTTGATAGGCTTTATCTGTTTCCAATGCAAAAACACGACCGCCTTCACGGGCTGATTCATCCCAAACAGTTTCAATAATTCGAATTTTATCGGAAGGAATGGCTTGAATTAGTTCGAGGGTCCCATCTGTTGAGTTTCCCACGGCCACTACAAATTCATCACAAATAGGCAAAATGGAGGTAATTGCCTCCACAATGGGGTAGTCATTTTGAACCGCATTTCGTATAAAAGTGAATCCGGCTATTTTCATTCCTCGTACTTGACTTTAATGCCGTGATAACGCTCTTGTTCCACGTAATCTTTCCGCAAAGGATGTCCTTCCCAGTCGGCAGGCAACAGAATGCGCGTTAAATTCGGATGACCCGAAAATTGTATGCCAAAGAAATCATAAGCCTCCCGTTCATGCCAGTCGGCCGTTTTCCAAATTCCCGATAAACTAGGCACCTCTGGTTTTTCTCGATCTAGGACAACGCGCAAGTGCAAAGTCACATGAAATGGAATCGAATAAAGTGTATAGATTACTTCCATTTGGCCTGAATCAACACCCAAATCAATCGCTGTCACACAAGACAAGGAATCAAAATAGGTATTCGGATTGCGCCAAAGAAAATCACAGACGGCCACAAGGTCTTGGCTCGCAAGGGTTAATTGGCCTGATTTTTCATTCAGATCAACCTTTACTCCTGTTTGTTCAATTAATGCTATGAGTTCTTGCAAATCCATGATATTACGATATGGCGTCTAAAATACGCTGAGGAACCACCAACGTTTCCCGATTGATTTTCTCTTGTAATTTCAAAATTCCACCGATGAGCGCTTCTGGACGTGGAGGACAACCTGGCACATATACATCCACGGGGATAATTCGATCTACGCCTTTCACGACATGGTAGCCATGTTCCCAATAGGGGCCGCCGCAATTCGCACAAGATCCCATGGAAATCACATAACGAGGTTCAGGCATTTGCTCATATAAGCGACGGATACGGTCCGCCATCTTAAAAGTAACAGTTCCTGCGACAATCATTACATCGGATTGCCGAGGGGAAGGCCGTGGAAATACGCCAAATCGGTCTAAATCATAACCGGAAGCAAAAGTTTGCATCATCTCGATCGCGCAACAAGCTAAGCCGAAACTCATGGGCCATAAAGAGCTCGCACGCGCCCAGTTCAACAGGTCCTCCACTTTCGTAATGACGAACCCCTCTTCTTGAAATTCCTGGTCTAATAAACTCTTCATCTAGCGTATAATGGTTAATGAACCTACAACATCCGGATAATCGGCATTAGGTTTAATTCGATACATATATACACCCGTAGGCAATAATTTACCATCCAATTTGCCACGAAATGGCTTTTCTTCGTATGTTTCACCCGAACCTTCGTACACGGGAACACCCCAGCGGTCGATGACCGTAATCGTTGCTTCTGGGTAGGAAGAAATATTATCTATTGCCCAATAGTCGTTTAAATCATCTCCATTGGGAGTAATAGCATCATAAGGTTTCACCCGCGCCAGAATAATGACGTCAATCGATGAAAATGTATTACAACCCGTTTTCGCATTTCTTCCCGTGATGTAAAAGGTCGTCGTAAATGCATTTCCACCAAGATCCCCTAATTTTTGCACATCAAAAAAAGGATGTAACAGATGAGTGCCATCATTTCCTTGACCATCAACCATTCCCAAAGAAGGAGTCCAAGTCCATTCAATGTCGGGGTTCAATGATCCATTCACAGGAACGAGAATCGGCTTAATAACTTCGCCAGATTCAGGCGAAAACATCAAAATCTTTGAATCGGTCGCTACCCAAACATCTTTACAGGGATTCGTTGAAACTGTCTGTGCCGAAATCGCATAGCTTATTCCAATAAAGAATAGGAAACAGCAGAATTTAAGATAAAATGTAGAAATCGACATAAAGGATTTTAAGATACGCTTTAACCGTTTTGTAAATATACCTAAATTCACAAAAAATTTGTTCAATGTCGGTAGGCCATTTTTTCGATACGGATCTTTCGCAATTACGCGGCATGACTCCCACCCGACTCAGTTTACTCCAAACGGAGCTGGGTTTGTTCACCTATGGCGACCTGATTCAGTATTATCCCTTCCGTTACGAGGATCGGACACAAATCCATCGGATTGCTGATATCTCAGAACAAATGGAGCATGCGCAGTTTATTGGCCGCATTCGCTACAAGGAAAAATTAGGGAATGGTGCCAAACAACGGATTGTCGCAGAATGTTGTGACGAAAGCGGTTGCATTGAACTCGTTTGGTTTCAAGGGGTCAAATGGCTCGAAAAGTCGCTCGTCACAGGGGTTGATTATTTATTTTATGGCAAGCCGACTTCCTTTAATGGACAGATGCAAATGACACATCCGGAGATGGAGGTGTTTAAAGGAACGAATCATAACGACAAGTTTTACCAACCCGTGTATTCGCTCACGGAAAAATTGCGCAAAAAATACATCGATAGCAAGGTGATTGCAGGCTTACAGCGCACGTTGCTAGGGGCAGCTTTCTCACATATTCGAGAAACATTACCCATGGAAATCATTCAGCAATTTCGCTTGGTTTCCAAACAAGAGGCGCTGTACCACATCCATCACCCACAAAGTGAAAATTGGTTGCATCAGGCGAGGCGCCGACTGAAATTTGAGGAATTATTTTACAACCAACTACGCCTGATCAAACAAAATCTGGTCCGTAAAGAACAATTCCCGGGGCAAGTTTTTGCTTCTGCGGCTTTACTGACAACTTTTTATCAGGAACACATGCCTTTTGATTTAACGGGAGCCCAAAAGAAGGTGATTCGCGAGATTTTTCAAGACATGAAGACGGGCAAACAAATGAACCGACTTCTGCAAGGGGATGTGGGTTCAGGAAAAACCATTGTTGCCTTTATATCCATGTTACTTGCCATTGATAATGGTACGCAGGCATGTATTATGGCGCCTACGGAAATATTAGCGGATCAGCATTACCAGGGTTTAAAGAAATTTGCGGATGCCCTTGGTATCACCATAGCGAAACTCACAGGCTCAGTCAAGAAAAAGGATCGGGTGGGTTTACTCGAAGACTTGGCATCTGGTGATCTCAAAATACTGGTTGGGACCCATGCCATTTTTGAAGATGTGGTTCAATTTAAGAATTTAGGATTATGCATCATCGATGAGCAACATCGATTTGGTGTAGCCCAAAGAGCTAAACTTTGGGATAAAAACAAGGCGATTCATCCCCATGTACTTGTCATGACCGCCACCCCGATTCCCCGAACGCTAGCGATGACGCTTTATGGTGATCTTGATGTGTCGGTGATTGACGAATTACCCGTAGGCAGAAAACCGATTCAAACAACACATCGTTATGATAGCCATCGTTTGCAGGTCTTTGCTTTTATTGAACATGAGTTGGCCAAAGGCCGACAAGTCTACATCGTCTATCCTTTGATTGAGGAATCTCAAAAAATGGATTTCAAAGATTTAATGGATGGCTACGAAAGTATTTCGCGCGCATTCCCAGAGGTGCCTTTGGGGATATTGCATGGGAAGATGAAACCGGCCGACAAGGATATTGAAATGGCACGTTTTGTCAAAAATGAAACGAAAATCATGGTGGCCACGACAGTGATAGAAGTTGGGGTAAACGTTCCCAATGCCTCCATCATGATCATCGAAAGTGCAGAACGATTTGGTTTGTCACAATTGCATCAGTTGCGTGGCCGGGTGGGACGTGGGGCGGAACAGAGTTATTGCATCCTGATGACGGATTACAAAATAAGTGCCGACACGAAAAAGCGGATTGAGACGATGGTGAAAACCAATAATGGCTTTGAAATCGCGGAGGTAGACTTGCAATTACGAGGACCTGGTGATATCTCGGGTACACGTCAAAGTGGGGCGATTGATTTGATGATTGCCGATTTAGCGAAGGATGGGGAAATACTGAAAGTCGCGCGAGAAACGGCCATCAAGATTTTAGAGGAAGACCCTCATTTAGCATTTGACCGACATTTGATGATTCGGGAACAGGTGATGCATCAACGAAAAGAGACGACAAACTGGGCGCGGATTAGCTAGCACCCTCCCTTACCTTTGGCAATCCTCCAAGGTTTGCCAAAGGTAGTGAGGAGAAATTTAATTTAAGTTCGGATCATCCGGATATGTTGATAAAACGCGAAAATTGCCACCTTTCTGATAAAGTACCTTTCTCCACAATTTTTCAGGTAATTCCTCGAATACATCATTGAGCCGTGCCTCCGAAACAATCCATGAATTTGATTTTAATTCGCGATCGAGTTGGCCCGCTGACCAGCCCGAATATCCAATAAAAAACTTAATCTCTTGGAAAGAGATTGTTCCATCTACCACAGCTTCTATTGCCTGCTCAAAATCTCCCGCCCAAAATAATCCCGGACTAATTTCTTGTCCACCTTGAATTAGGTCGGGCCGACGGTGAATGAACTGTAAAATCGTTGGATCCACGGGGCCGCCCGCAAACAGGGGTATTTCACCCATCACTTTGGCATCCATGATGGAATCTAATATCACTTCTTGTGGCTGTGTTAGCACCAAACCAAATGAATGCGAACTCGAATGTTCACATAACAAGATGACCGAGCGCTTAAAGGAAGGATCCTCTAAAAATGGCTCAGAAATCAATAAAACCCCTGGTTTCAAGTCAGATGGGCTAGGCATAAAAAAGATATTTGTATGTTTGTGAGGAAATTAAACGATAACACTATGCACGTTTACCTCTCTTTAGGAGGCAATCTAGGAAATACTCAGGAAATATTTGAAGCTTGCTATCCGATGATTGAAAATAAAGTTGGGTTAATCCTGCAAAAATCGAGCTGCTATCGCACGGCAGCCTGGGGTTTGCAAGACCAAGCAGATTTTGTCAACCAAGTCATTTTAGTCGAATCGATACTCTTGCCAGAGTCTATTTTAGTAGCCATTCAAGCGATTGAAAAAGATTTTGGAAGGGAGCGTATAGTAACTTGGGGACCACGAACGCTGGATTTGGATATCTTATTTGTGGGCCAACAAATTATCCAAACTGCAGATTTACAAGTACCACATCCACATATTCAGAATCGAAAATTCATTTTGATTCCCATGCAAGAGATTGCAGCAGATTACGAACATCCTGTGTTGCATAAATCTATCGCTGAATTATTGCTTGAAACAAAAGATACGAGCGCGGTTACGCTTATTCCGAATCTGTAAATTTTTGGGTTGGGAAACGCCAACTTTGGCCTACAATTTTCTCGTAATAGCGCTCGTACATCGGCAAGATTTTTTCCAAAGAGAAATCCTTTGCCCGTGCTAATGCATTCGCCTTCATTTGGGTATGCAAGGCATCATCCTTTAAGATTTTGACCGTATTAACCACCATATCATCGATGTCCCCGATTTTACTCACATAGCCCGTAACGCCATGAATATTCACTTCGGGAATACCGCCAGCATCGGAAGAAATCACGGGAACTTCGCAAGCCATCGCCTCTAATGCGGCTAGGCCAAAACTCTCCTTTTCAGATGTCAAAAAGAATAAATCCGCAAGGGATAGCGCCTCCTCAATTGTATCTAATTTGCCTAAGAAACGAACATCCGATGCGACGCCCAAATCGCGGCATAATGCCTCGATTCCGGACCGCTCAGGGCCGTCACCTACTAACAATAATTTGGAAGGAACTTGTTTCTGCACTTTGGCAAATACTTGAATAATATCCTCGATGCGTTTCACCTTCCGGAAGTTGGAGGTATGCATCAAAAGCTTCTCACCATTAGGGCAAATTGCCAACTTAAAATGCTCTTTGGGCTGCTTTTTAAATCTTTCTAAATCAATGAAATTGGGTATCACCTCGATGTTACTCAAAATCTCAAAAGAAGAATAGGTATCATCCCGCAAGCTTTCAGAAACAGCGGTTACGCCATCCGATTCATTGATCGAAAAAGTAACTACCGGTTCAAAGGAAGGATCGCGACCGACCAACGTTATATCCGTACCATGTAAGGTCGTAATGACTGGCACATGAATACCTTTGTATTTCAAAATTTGCTTGGCTAAATAAGCTGCCGAAGCATGCGGAATCGCGTAATGCACATGAATCAAATCCAATTGCTCATTCACCGTTACATCGACCATTTTACTAGCTAAGGCCGACTCATAAGGCAAGTATTCAAACAAAGGATAGGATGCAACCGAAACCTCGTGGTAAAAGATATTTTCACTGAAAAAATCGAGACGAGGGGGTTGTGTATAGGTAATAAAATGCACCTCATGCCCTACCGAAGCTAGCGCCTTGCCTAACTCGGTCGCTACGACACCACTACCTCCGTAGGTGGGATAACAAATGATTCCTATTTTCATATTTGGAGATTCAAACGCAAACAAAACTACGACAAATCCCGAAAGGTTCCTGAATTAGCCTTAAATTTGCAAAAATAAAATTAGCTCCTGTGAAGAATATTGTCATTTTTGCCTCTGGTTCTGGCTCAAACGCCGAGAAAATCGTCGAACATTTCAAACAATCCGACCAGGTTAAAATCACCCATATTTTTTGCAATAATCCGGAAGCAGGTGTCATCGAACGTGCGAAAAGATTACAAATTCCATGCAGCGTTTTTTCACGGGAAGAATATAAAAACGGAACCCTATTACGTAAAATTCAGTCATTACATACTGATTGGATTGTCTTAGCTGGTTTTTTGTGGCTCGTTCCTTCTGAATATGTGCAAGCATTTCCACAACGCATCATCAATTTACATCCAGCTTTACTTCCTAAATTTGGCGGAAAAGGCATGTACGGCCATTTCGTTCACGAAGCCGTTGTTGCCGCTGGTGAAAAAGAGTCCGGCATCACCATCCATTATGTGAACGAACATTATGACGAAGGTGCGATCATCTTCCA
>JAHEAY010000172.1 GCA_024642485.1 Cytophagaceae bacterium | reverse complement strand
GGGACAAGAAAGCCCGCAGGATTTTGGAGTCATGCAAGTAGATGGAGGAAATCCTGAGCGCATTCCTTCCGAAAAGGGAAATTTCATGGCCTTTTATGAAAATGTTTTCCAAACTTTGCGCGGTGCTGCAAAACCTGCAGTTTCTGTTCAAGATGGAATTAACAGCATGCGGGTGATTGATGCAGCGCTGGAGAGCAGTCGGGAGAAAAAAGTGATCGCTTATTAGAAATCTCCCCAGGCTGATGCCTGGGGTTATAAAAAACATATATAATAACCCCAGACTTCAGTCTGGGGATTTGGAAAAAAGCACCATGGAATCAGTTTTATTAGCCAACTTCGAGCCTGAATTAAAAAAGAAAATCCAACAAGTGGGTGTTATTCGCAAATTCCATGCGGATGAATTTCTGATGAAAACTGGCCAAAGTATTCGTTCAGCCGTTTTAGTAACCAAAGGAATCATTAAAGTTTTTCGAGAGGATGACGAAGGAAACGAAGTATTCATGTACAACCTCCACCCAGGCGAGGCTTGCGCGATTTCCATGACCTGTGCTTCTCGTAATCTGAATAGCCAAATCATGGCGAAGGCTTTGGTAGAAACCGAAGTATTGACTATCCCGGTCGAATTAATGGACGAATGGGCTTCTAAATACAAGTCTTGGTATCAATTCGTTTTGGAAACGTATCGTTCACGCTTTGAGGAATTATTGGATACACTTGACCATATTGCCTTTCGTAATTTGGACGAGCGACTCTTGTGGTACCTAAAACAGCACCAAAAGAGTTTAAAAAGCAATACGATTAAGGTTTCATTCACAGATATCGCCACGGAACTCAATTCTTCTCGAGAAGTAATTTCTCGTTTGATGAAGAAATTAGCCGAAAAGGGACATATCAAAATCAATAAGAATCAAATTGAGATTATTGATTTAAAAGCACTGTGATATTCATCACGACATGCGTCAAGCGAGATTGAGAACTTTGTATCATGACAAAGTATTTATTTCTCCTGATAAGTTTCACTAGTTTAGCCCAATCTCCTTTTTACGGGAAATTGCGCTATTATCATATGTCCTCAGAAAACGGTCCGCAATTACCGGCATATGCAGCGAATGCCATTTCGGCGGAAATTGGATATAAACACAAATTCAAAAAATACTGGACAGCAGAAGCAGCTAGTTCCCTCACAAGCTCTTTTTTGAATTCGAACTCAGTACCCACAAGTCGCTATGAAATCGGTCTTTTTGATCAGGCCAACCCAAGCAATCAAACATTATTAACTCGAATCGAGAAATTAAATCTTCAATACGCTAAAAATAATTTCAAGCTTACTGTAGGCCGACAAGTCATCAATACCCCTTTCATAAACCCACAGGACGGTCGAATGCGCCCGAGTGCCGTGGGGGGAATGTATGGCCAATACAAACATTGGGAATTCGCCTACCTTTACGAAATGTCACCCCGAGGAACTATGGGGTGGTCTTCCGTTGCCTCTTCCGTAGGTTATTATCCTGTCGGCATTAATACAATGGGACAAAAATCGAGCTATGCTGGCCAATTAAAAAGTAATGGCATCTTAATCACTGGTTTCAACCAACAAATCAATAAGAGCCTAGGCATTAAATTTTCAAATCTTTTCGTAGATCAAATTTCAAATACGGCGTTCATTCAAGTAGAAAATCAAAAGAAAATTGGAAACAGCCGACTTACCCTAGGTATTCAAGCGATAAAACAACATGCATTGGGAAATAATTTATTTGACGAAAAAAATCAACATGCCGCAAGCTGGGGACTAAAATTAGCCCTAGAAAATAAACGATGGAGCACCTCGATCAACTTTAATCAAATCAGCTCAGAAGGAAGATATCTCATGCCAAGAGAATGGGGAAAAGATCCATTTTATACCTTCATGCCAAGAGAACGGAATGAAGGTTTTGGAGGAGTAAAAGCCGTCGTAATTCGAGGTATGTATCAATTCCCTAAACTACAGCTTAAAATTCAGCCGTCTGTAGGTTATTTTAACCTCCCAACTGTCGACAATTATACGTTGAACAAATATGGTATGCCTTCCTACCTGCAATCAAATATTGAAATCAATTGGGATGCAAAAAAAATAGCAAAAGGGCTAGATGTTCAATTTGTCTATGTAAATAAAAGTAAGCGAGGAGATACAGGCGATAATCCTAAATACATCTTAAATAAAGTTGATATGGGTACATGGAATTTCATTGTAAATTACACTTTATAAATTTTCGAGCGCTTGTGATAAAAATCACGTTATAGCTAAAGATTATCACGGAGATTTGTATCAACAACAGCATAAAACCCGTTTATGGAAATCATTGGATATTTTGCCTCATTACTTATTGGCGTTTCACTAGGCCTGATTGGTGGAGGAGGTTCCATTTTAACAGTACCTGTTCTGGTCTATTTATTTGGAGTTAATCCCATTTTGGCAACAGCCTATTCCCTATTTGTGGTGGGCGCAAGTTCGTTGGTTGGAGCCATCCCCAAATACAAACAAGGATTAATCAATCTCAAGACCGCTGTCATTTTTGGTATTCCATCGATTGCCGCAGTCTATGCGACACGTAAATTCATTGTCCCTTTAATTCCTGCAGAAGTTTTTACGTTAGGCGATTTTGTCGTAACAAAATCCATCCTGA
>JAHEAY010000166.1 GCA_024642485.1 Cytophagaceae bacterium | reverse complement strand
TGGGAATAATCAAACGATTTACATCAAAAATGGCTTGTATCAAGAGAAGGTGTTTATTGATTCGCTCCGACATGATCTACGATTCATCGGCCAATCGCGTGCTGGCGTTGTCTTAAAGTTTACACAGGCGCGTGATATTTGGCGTTGCTCAAATCCGGATGATTACGGTGCAGGTGTGCTGAATATTAAAGGGCATGATTTGAGTTTTGAGAATCTGACGGTAATTAATGATTATGGTCTGATTGCGAAGCAAGATGTTACGATTCCTTGTTTGAATGAGGCGGGTAAAACAACACAGTCTACGGTTCAAAAATATGCTTTGCCTAGGGAATCCGGGGAGAAGGATGGCGAGAAAATTGTGCGTGTTGATGGTCACCAATTTGCCGTTCGGACCATGCCGGGGGCTACACGTTTACGCTTCGAACATTGCACCTTTCGTTCGGGTGGCGGAGATACGATGAGTCCCTGGGATGTCAATGTAGGAATGTATTATTTGAACGATTGCGAGATAGAAGGGGGTGTCGATTTATATTGTCCGCGGGGGTATGCTTTGGCGGAAAACTGTACCTTCATTTGCCACAATATGAGTGCGGCGATTTGGCATGATGGATCTGGAGAAGAAGGGGCGAAGTCTGTCCTGAAAAATTGCCGATTTGTAGGTGATGTGGGCTATAAATTAGGTCGTTACCACCGCGAAGCACAATTGTTTTTATTCAATTGTACATTCGATAAAAACATGGCCGATGCGCCTATTTACCAGTCGGGCGATCGAAAATTAGCTTGGGGGCATCGGGTGTATTATGCCAACTGCCATCGCGAGGGAGGGGATTTTATTTGGCATCAAAACAATACAAGTGTCAAATCCGAAGACATTAATTTCGCCTGGGTTTTTGGAGATAAATGGAAATAAATTTTTATTGTATCAAAAAAATACATTAATTTGTAACAAACCTCTAAACCTATTATTATTCTCATGGAAAGAAGACATTTCCTTAAGCAGTCGAGTGCTTATTTAGCCGGCTCGCTTTTCTTGCCTGCGATTTTCAAGGCAAACCCTCGTCCAATGGGCGTTCAATTATTCACCTTGTTTACGACACTCGATCAAGATGTGAAAGGAAACATGCAGAAAATTGCGGATTTAGGATATAAGGATATTGAGTCGGCATTTAGTCGAATCGGTGGGTTTTATGGCATGTCAGCGATGGAGTTTTCGGATTTAAACAAGTCTTTAGGAATGAATTGGGTATCACATCATGTGATGGGAGCTCCATTCAAGCCGCGTCCAGGATTTGATACGTCTAAAATGCCACGCATGAATAATTTGCGTGATGATGCACAAGCGATTGTGGATTCATTGAAAGGTACAACCGTGAAGTATTTAGTTTGTGCTAATATTCCAGTTGGTTCAAAAGAAGAGGTGGCTGAAGCTGTTCAAGTATTGACAAAAGCAGGTAAAATTGCAAATGCTGCCGGATTGACTTTGTGCTATCACAATCATGATATGGAGTTTAAGACGGTTGATGGCCAACGTGCTTTTGATGTTTTCTCAAAAGAAATTCCGGCTGATTTATTGAAATTCGAATTAGATTTGGGTTGGGCTACAAAAGCTGGCGAGGATCCTGTTGCTTTATTTAAGGCACAGCCAGGTCGTTTCCCATTATGTCACATCAAGGATTTTGACGAAGGATTTAAAAACATTGTTCCAGCAGGTTCAGGTATTGTGAATTTCAAACGTATTTTGGATGCGGCTTCAATTGGAGGTTTGCAACATTTCTTCATTGAGCATGATATGCCAAAAGACGCGATCGAAAGTTTAACAATCGGTAAAAAGAATATTGGTCCTTTGTTATAAGGAAATAAGATTAATGATTGATTCTTTGAAAGCGCGAGATGTATGTCTCGCGTTTTTTTATTCCCAAATTGTAGAGACGCGATACTTCGCGTCTACATAACATGAAATATAAGACGCGAAGTGTCGCGTCTCTACAAAAAGGATAAATAGCCGCGAAGTATCGCGTCTCTACAAATTATTTCAATATCCTAAACTGATACGGCTCCAATCCCAAATGGTCATGATCCATGCCCACGTTTAAGCTTTCTCCCGACCATAAATCTTTCACTTGTGCTGGTCGTTGTCCATTCGAATCCATGATAAACCAAGTGATTTCTTGTGGTGCTGAGCTAAAATTAAACAAGCACGTGATTTTCTCCTCGCCGATGTAACGAACAAAACCTGCAATGGAATTATTGTGATTTTCCAACCACTGAATATTTTTCAAATCAGCCACGATCGGTAGTGACCGTCTTAATTTGATCAATTGTTGCAAGGCAGTATAAACTTGATTTTCCGTAGTGCCTTTTTTGCTTACAGATTTATTGCGTTCCCAATTGATAATTGGTCGGTGCATCCAGCGATTATCGTAACTTTTGCCTGAGTCATTCAGATAGCTATAATCATTCGTATAGCCAGCTTCATCCCCATAAAACAACATGGGAACTCCGCCTACAAACATACTCATGGCTTGCATCAAGATAATTTTATCAATCGATGTTTGAATCGCAGCTTTGTCATTCTTTTCAATCGCCGACTCCAATCCGCATAAAGAAGCTAATGAACCGGAAAGTCGGGCATCTTGCGTCTTCGGATTAACAGCAAATAAGGCGCCTTTTGCTGGCG
>JAHEAY010000161.1 GCA_024642485.1 Cytophagaceae bacterium | reverse complement strand
GAATGGGATTAGGTAGACAGGCGGCGATTCTGGCTGCTTCGGTAGTACTTACTTCGGCCGAAGTGTGGCCGTAATATCGCCGACAAGCCTCTTCGACACCAAAGGTCATTTTACCTGTTTCTGCTACATTTAAGTATACCTCCATGATGCGTTCTTTTCCCCAGATAAACTCAATTAATACAGTAAAATAGGCTTCTAAGGCCTTTCTAAAATAGGAGCGACCCTGCCAAAGAAATACGTTTTTGGCAACTTGTTGGGAAATCGTACTCGCCCCTTTAATTCGTTTCCCTTTTTGGTTTTTGATTAGCGCTGTACCCATCGCTTCAAAATCAAAACCGTGGTGTTCAGGGAATAATTGATCTTCCGATGCTATGACGGCTAATGGACAATTCCGGTCGATTTCTTCGTATGAAGTCCACTGGCTATGAATTTTGCTTGGTTCTCCATCCATAAGCGCATTGATTTTGCGCGATGCCATCGTAGGAGTGAAGTAAACGGGAACAAATTTGAAAAGGACAACGGCCACGATGGTGCTGATCCAAATGTATAATAGTAGTCGGCCTATTTTTTTTAAGAAAGAAGATGACCCTTTTTTAGGTGATTTATTTAAACGGTCGAACTTGTTTCCACGAGGGGTGGAGCGGGAAGTGTTGCTAAGGTCGACGCGTTTGGCCATTGGGTAAATTCAGTCTTGATGTGAAGGCAAAAATACAAAAAATGAGCTAAAATAGAAGCGATTGAGTCTTTAGACCTTTTGTCCGTTTTTATGTCCCCAGACTGAAGTCTGGGGTTATAAACCGTGCCATAGGCTGAAGTCTAGTGTTAATACGTATTATATAACCTCAGACTTTAGTCTGGGGATCGACGAATTACATTCGTCTCAAGCTTTAGCAATCCTAATAGAATAGACGCAGATTATCGCGTCTCTACAGTCCAAAGTCTAAGGTCCAAAGTCTACAATACAAATATTTCCGCCGCCAATCCATCTGCAATCAATTTCCCCTGTCCCACAAGCTTTAGTCGATCGTTTTCAATCACCGCATAGCCTTGATTAATCCAATAGGCAATCTCTTTTTCAGGAAAGGGAGATTCAATGGCAGCAAAGCGCTCCCGCAAATAATTCAAATCAATTCCCCAATGCGTGCGCAGTTGGGTCATGATGTATTCATTAATTTGATTCTCCGGGCTTAATTCTTCCACTTCCGCAGGAAGGATGCCTGAGGCTATCTGCTTGACATAAGTCGTATTATTCGCCACATTCCATTGTCGGGTCGTTTGATTAAAACTATGTGCCGCCGGTCCAATTCCCAAATACGATTCCTGCTTCCAGTAACTCGAATTATGCTGGGATTCAAATCCTGCTTTTGCAAAATTAGACGTCTCATATGCCGTAAACCCCTGTTTTTCTAAATATTGATGTGTGAATTCAAAGGCTGCAGCCATGTGTTGCTCAGGCGTTTCCTGTAAAATGCCTTTCTTCAACTGATGTCCAAAAACCGTTTTCGGTTCAATGGTTAAGCTATAAGCTGAAATATGTTGGACTCCAGTGGCAACTGCGGCTGAAAGATCTTGTTCCAACATGTCCATATCGTTCGATGGAATTCCATAAATTATATCGATGCTGATGTTGTCTAAACCGATGGCTTGCGCATCCTGAATAGATTTTTGAGCTTGTGAGACATCATGATTTCGATTCATAAAAGTCAAATTGGCTGCGTGAAATGATTGAATTCCAATGCTCAGTCGGTTCACACCTAATTCCTTTAAGACCGACAGGTATTTGGGTGTTAAATCCTCCGGATTAGCTTCCAAGGTGATTTCTGCCCCCGCTAATACCTCAAAATACTCGTGTATGGCCTTGAATATGGCTGATAATTCATCAGGACTTAAGGTAGACGGAGTTCCGCCTCCGAAATAAATGGTCGATAATTCGCGTGTCCCTAAGTATTCTTTTTGCAGTTCGATTTCTTTGATCAATGCTTCAACTAAAGCCGCTTTCCCCGACAAACGCGTCGAAAAATGAAAATCACAATAGTGACATGCTTGATGACAAAAGGGAATATGCAGGTAAAGATGCACCGGAATTAGGGTTCAAAAATCAAGTAACTTAATTGCTCCGACTGGAACATTTCCTGCGCTAAGCTTTGTAATTGCTCGGAAGAAACTAGATCAATTTGCTCAAAAATCTCCTCGATTGTTTCAATTTTCTCACGATCAAGAAGGCTTTTGGCCATCATCAACATGAAATTCAAATTGCTTTCCTCCGCCATGGCCATTTGGCCCTTTAATTGGGATTTAATCTTCAATAATTGCGCCGGACTTAAGCTGCGGTCTTTTAATTTATCGAATTCCTTATGTATCAATTTGATTGATTTATTCACTTGGTTCGATTCCGTACCAAAATAGATCGCCCAAAAACCAGAGTCTACATATGAGGTAAAATTAGCCTCAATGGAATAAACCAAGCCCCTTTTTTCGCGAATGGAAACATTCAACAAAGAATTCATGGATGGGCCCCCTAATAAATTGATCAACATGAAAAATGCCAATCGATCGGGATGCTTGATCGCATAGGATTGTCGGCCTAAAGCCACATGCGATTGATTTAATCCCCGTTTTGTCACGCGCTCTACGGGCAACATGCTTGGGGGCGTAATGCGTTTAACCTGATTCCGTTTAACCGGAATTTGAC
>JAHEAY010000147.1 GCA_024642485.1 Cytophagaceae bacterium | reverse complement strand
CGCGCACTAATCGCAAAACTTCCGCATAGCGTTCGGGTTCGTATTCATTGTTTTTGCCCACGGGTTTATCCTTTGCCCGCTGCAATAATTCCAAGCGGAAATCAATGGGATCTTTGCCCGCAAATTCAGCTAATTCATCCAGGAAGGATTGTTCTGCCGCTGCCATGAAATTGGAACGTGGTGCGCGGAAAGAACCCACGGTAATGTTGCTGTCGATCGTCCAGTCTTCCGCCAAATAATTGTCGACCGCCCCTGCCGGGAATCGGTTGGGATATAAAGGCGATTCCGGAATTCCTCCCGCTTTAACGTGAAAACCAATCACTTGATTATTCGCATCCAACGCCGCGCGGTAAGTTGCCGTATACGTAGAGCGGTAAATGCCCGCGGTCATGTCGTCCTCGCGGGAGTAGATGAGCTTGATGGGCGCTTGAACTTGTTGGGAAATCAAGGCTGCCTCGACCAACCAGTGGGAATATGATCGCCGACCGAATCCGCCGCCTAAGCGCGTCATTTTAATGTCGATATTTTCGAGTGGAATTCCGATGCGTGCAGAAAGCGTTTGTTCGCTGAATTCTGGTTTTTGTAGGGGTCCAGCTAAACTTGCTTTATCCTTCGTCACGTGGGCGAAAAAATTCATCGGTTCCATGCAATTATGGGCCAAATATGGTCCATAATAGGTTCTCTCGATGACCTTCGCTGCATTTTTAAAAGCCGTTTCGATGTCGCCATCCTTGCGTCTAACCGTTCCTGGAACGTCTTTTTTCGCGGCCATTTGTGCCTCATGTACAGAGGTGCTTTCAAGACCTGCGGGGACATTTTCGGTCATTTTCCGACCGAGCATGTCGCGTTTCTGGGTATAGGATGCAAATGGAGTCCATTCAACTTGTAAGACTTTTTTAGCTTGCATCACTTCCCAAGTGCTCCGTCCTACAATTGCGACTATTTCCGGGAAAGTGGTCGTATCGAAGAAAGTTTTTTCGTAGCCTTCGTTGTATAGTTTGATGGGGAAAACCGCTTTGATGCCAGGCATTTTTAAGGCTTTTGACGCATCAAAAGAGGCTAATTTCATGCCAAAAGCGGGTGGGTGCGCCACCATCGCGAACAGCATGCCAGGGACGCGGGTATCGATGCCGTAAAGCGGTTGGCCTGTTACAATTTTTCGTATATCAACCTGTTGTTTGGAATGGCCGATGATCTGGAAGTCTTTCACCGACTTCAATGGAATATTCGCTGGTACGGGAATCGTCGCTGCAAAAGCAGCCATTTGGCCATAAGTAGCGGTTTTTCCTGAAGCGGTGTGATTTAATACTCCTGCTTTGGTGCTAATTTCTGCTACGGGAACTTGCCATTGTTGGGCCGCAGCCTCCTTAAGCATTTGTCGGGCCGTAGCCCCCGCCATCCGTAAGGGTTTCCAGCCTTGGTGAATCGCTTGACTTCCGCCGATGAACTGACGGGTAAAATGTTTGGTATCTAAATCGGCCTGAATAACCTCTACTTGTTTCCAATCCACATCCAATTCCTCCGCCACAATCATGGGCATTGAAGTCTTTACGCCTTGTCCGCCTTCGGGGTTGGGAGACATGATTTGGATGCGATTATCAGCTAAAACTTTGACAAATCCATTAAGCTCGATGGGCTGAATACCCGGAGCTGTTTGCGCATGGGCTTGTGATAAAATGGAGAAGCTAAGTAAAAACCCGCCGCCACTGAGGGCTGTGGCCTTTAAGAAGTCTCTCCTGTTTAGGTTTGATGGCTTTTTCATGGTGTCAAGGTCCTGGCTAATCGAAAATAAAGATAGGCGAATTATCTATTTTTTCAATTCCGACGCCTTTTCCATGACATTCAAGCGTGCTTCGTTCGGTTCTTTTTTGGCATTTGCATTACCGTCTGATTGGAACTCCAGGATTTCGTTTTTCTTATTTTCTGGCCAAAGTGGTAAATTTTCACCGTTCGGATTTCCCGTTTTGGCGAAGTTGGCCCAATAGCTATGCATCAAGTTGGCCACCGCGAGGTCTTTGCTCGCCACAGGTGAACCATCGCGATTACGTAGGGTATTGAAAGCATAAGCGATTTCGGATGCATGTGCCGCTCCAAAACGCATGCGCTGTTTGTTGGCCTCCGACACGTACGAAAACAAGTAAACATAGGCAGGTATTTTTTTGCTTTCAAAGGCGCGCGCGGTGAATCTTGCGGGTTCTGCCCACACTTTGTCGGTGTTGATATAGCTTAACATTTTGGCAAAATCCGTGCTACCATCTAGGTCGTACGCATTTTTCAATTCATCTTGCAACGGATTAAATTTCGTGTACAATTCTTCTTTGGATGTTGCGTTGACAAACCCTTGTGGAACTTCAGCGCTATTTGATCCGATGATGATGGGAACGAGATTTTGTCGACCGGCTTTGTAGGCACTTTCAGCCGTTTCCACCACTAATTTTCCATCCAAGATAGGTCCCGAATAAATGGGTGTTCCATTCACATTTTCTTCACCGCCGTCGACGATTTCTTCCGCCGGAAGTGCGCGAAGTTTAGCTAAGGCTTGCGCATCATCGCCTTCGATGCCATGTTTTTTGGCAAAGTTCAATCCGATCTGTTCTGCGGATACTGGGTAATGAATGTCACCATTTTTGTTGATCGGTCGGCCGGTCAACACGCCATCGCGTCCACCGCCGGATTCTACAATGGCTTTATGAAAAAGGCCTTTGGCAGCTGGAATTGTCAACAAAGATTGCACGGAAACAC
>JAHEAY010000014.1 GCA_024642485.1 Cytophagaceae bacterium | reverse complement strand
AGCCAGCGAACCTTCTGGAATTTTAGCGTCTAATTTTGTCATAATCGTATCGGCTGAGGAATTATTGAATCAAATTAAAATAGAAGGCGATTGGCATTGCGGCAAAAGCAGCAGCAATGATGATCGAATAAATAGCACCAATAGCTTTGATCGTTGGTGTGTATTTTGGGTGGTTCCAACCAATCGTTTGGAAAGCACTTTGGAAACCATGTAATAAGTGGTAGCCTAAAGAAATACATCCTAATACATAAATCGCAACAACGATTGGACTTTCAAATACCGCTTGCATTTCGTTATATAGGGTATGTGTTTCAGTCAAATTGTTCGTTAAACGAGAGAAATACCAGAAATGCTTCAAGTGAATGATTAAGAACAATAACAGTAAAGTTCCTAAAAGGCCCATCGAACGTGAGTACCATTTGCTATTGGCTGCTCCGTCCACAACGGCATACGCCACAGGACGTTTCTTTTTGTTGTCTAACCAAAGGCGAAGACCGTCGAAGATGTGCAACAATAAACCACCAAACAAGACGATTTCCATCGTACGGATGATTGGGTTGTGTGCCATGAATTCAGCACCTTCGTTAAATGCGACACCGCCATCATTCAAGAAGATGGTTGCATTCAAACCGCAGTGAATTAAAAGGAAGCTAATCAAAAATAGGCCTGTAATTGCCATGAGGAGCTTTTTTCCAAGGGATGAATTAAGAGATTTTGCTAGCCAAGCCATAAATTAGGTTATTAGATTTAGGTAAAAACATTCAGAGCGATTGAACAATATGAACTGTGCTACTGAATTTTAGCCTTCAAAACTACAATCCAATCGCTTGTCAATCAAATTAATCGCGTAAAAAAATGGTTTTTTTTACGATTTTAATTTTGCCTTAGTAACTTGCTAACTGACACAAATGTTTTATGCGGAAATATATTTTAATCATCTTCATGCTAGTTTTTTCGGTAAGCGCAGCATGGGCAACGCACTTAAAGGGAGGTGAAATTACGGTTAGACGTATTTCAGATAAAACATTAAGCTATGAATTTACCTTAACAACCTATACCGAGAATAATCGGGCGAATCAAGATCAAGTTGATGTCAATTTTTGTTTCGGCGATGGATCTGCCATTATTAAGGCCAAACGTTGCTGCGGTACTCCCGTTGATATTGGTAATGGGACCCTCAAAAACGTATACAAAGTAGAATATACTTATCCAGCTCCAGCGCTATTTTATAAGGTTTCAGTCGCGATACCGAATCGGAATGATGGGGTTCGCAACATGACGCGTTCTGTCGAAGTGCCTTTTTATGTTGAAACAATATTCTCCATCAATTCCGGTTTAGGCCAAAACTCAACGCCTTTGTTGTTGAACCCTGCGGTCGATTTGACTGCAGTTGTGGGCCAACCGTTCATACATAACCCGAATGCTGTGGATGCAGAAGGGGATAGTTTGGCATATCGATTGTCTGTTTCGCGTACGGGTGATTCCGAAACATGCAATCCGGCTAGTCGGGGGATAACTGCACCTAATTTCAGACAACCGAATGAGGTTTCTGCTTTGCCATCCAGTTTTACGATTAATCCCTTAAACGGTGATTTAATTTGGGATGCTCCACAAGAATTGGGATTATACAATTGTGCCTTTATCATCGAGGAATGGCGAAATGGGGTAAAGATTTCCGAGACGGTGCGTGATATGCAGATTGAGGTGAAGGATGTGGATAATAAAGCGCCTAAACTAACTGTTCCGCCGGATGTTTGTGTGCAGGCTGGGGCTTTGATTAATGAAAGTATCACGGCGATTGATGTACCATCGAAGACGGGTCGTGTGGATCCTTTGACAATTTATAGTTTTGGTAATGTGTATGCTATGGATACGGTTTATGCGGTCAAACAACCTTATGCCACTTTTGCTTCTATTGCCAAACAGAATTCTCCCGCTAAAGCGACTTTTCGCTGGCAAACAGCATGCCAACATATTCGCAAGGAAACCTATGATGTTCTGTTTAAAGTAGAGGACAATCCGCCACTAACGGTTGGAAATGGATTGAAATTAGTGGATTCAAAACTTTGGAAGATTCAAATCATAGCGCCTGCTCCCAAAGGATTAAAAGCTGTGTTACAAGGGTCGAATGCTTTGTTGGCCTGGAATCCATTTACTTGTGCTTTGCCGGGCGCCAAGACAATTGTATACCGACGGACAGGGGCATGTAGTCCAGTTGTAAATGCTAGCTGTTCAACGGGAATGACAGCCACGGGTTTTGTGAAAATTGGAGAAGTGGGGACCGATGTGACGACATTTACAGATAAAAATGGGGGAGATGGTTTATTGAAAAATACCAATTATTCTTATGTGTTGGTTGTTGAATTTCAAAATTCGAAAGGGCTTGTGAATTACAGCCCAATGTCAGAATCGGTTTGTGCTTTTATTCCATCCACTGCGCCTTTGATGACAAATGCAAGCGTACTAAAAACGGATGTGTCTGAAGGTGAAATTCAAGTTCGTTGGACAAAGCCTTTGAAATTAGATACCAACGTTTACAAGGCACCTTATCAATATCGTTTGAAGCGGGCTGAGGGGCAAACGAGCTCGCAATTTGTGGAAGTGGGCGTTACGTCGGATACCCTATTCATAGATAAAGCTTTGAATACAACAGATAAGGCTTATCGCTATCAAGTGGACTTTTATTACACGGCGAATGGGACTTTGAAATTATTGGATAGCCCAACGCCGGCGAGTTCAGTGCGTTTGCAAGCTCAGACGGCGGTTAAATCTGTGAAATTAACATGGACGGCCATCGTGCCTTGGTCGAATGACTTTCAGGTACATAAGGTTTACCGTGAAACCTATAAAGGTTCGGGCAAGTTTAATCAGATTTCTGATGTCTCAGTTGCCGGGCCGAGTACCTATCAATTTACCGATATAGGCACCGATTTTATTCCAGCGGATGGGAAAATAGATGTGTCGCTTTCAGCTGATTCTACCTATTGCTATTATGTGCAGACGGTGGGTCGCTATGGAGAAGGTTTACCAGCGATGCGTATTGAAAATGCATCTCAAAAAATATGCTTAAAACCTTTGGCGGTTTTAAATCCGCCTTGTGCGCCTATATTGGAGGTGACTGTTCCTGATTGCGGCATTCAAACGTCGAACTGTGAATCCATTGCCGTGTCAAATGCATTGACTTGGAAGCCTGTTGTTTCCGGGACTTGCGATCCTAATATTGAAAAGTATCGCGTATATGGAGCTAAGTCGGCAGCTGGGCCATTCGTCAAATTAGCTGAAACAGAAACTTTAGCTTATGTAGACAAGAATCTCTTATCGCACATCGCTTGTTATTATGTCGTGGCTGTAAATTCTGGGGGTATAGAAAGTCCAAAGAGTAATATCGTTTGTGCGGACAATTGCCCTTCATTTGATTTGCCAAATTTATTGAGCCCTAATGGGGATGGAAAGAATGATGTATTTCAAGCATTGTATTGTCCTCGTTTTGTGAAGCAGATTAATGCCAAAATTGTGGACCGATATGGGGTTTTGGTTTATGAGTATGCTGGGGCATTGAGTGGATTTGGATGGAATGGTCGTTCGATGAGTGGACAAGCGCTAGCATCAGGAACCTATTTCTATACGGTTGATGTTGAATTTGAAGTGGTCGATGCAATGAAGGCTAAGAAACAATTAAAAGGCTGGCTTGAGCTAGTTAAGTAAGGATGTTGGTAATCATCGATGGAGACTGTTCTTTTTGCCGTTGGGCGTCAAATCTCTTGCGTCGATTATGTAAGCCCGGTTTGGATATCGTGCCTTTGGAAGGCATTTCGGAAGAAGTTTTAATGCGTTGGTCAACGAATCCGCTTTGGTTAATTGATAGCATCAAAGTTGTTTCAGCGGGAAGATTGTTCATCAAATCACAAGCTGTTGCCGTTGTCATGCGTACAGCACGTTGGTATGCGCAGCCACTACGTCTTATCTTTTTATTACCTGATGCCTTGTTGGATCGAGGTTATGATTGGGTGGCTCGGAATCGTAAAAATGGCAACCAATGTAATTTACCCGAATAGATTGATCCATCCCAAAATTGGAATTTGATATAATTGAAGCAATAGGGTATATGTGGGTAAAAGTAGATTGCTAAGGCAAATTAGTGCACAGAATAGACGTAAATTTTTCTTGTCACTTTCTAAGGATGCAGCTAATTGATAAAAAGCGAGAATGAGTAAGAACCCAAACCCAAGACTTCTTGTTACGTCTTCTACAGCCGTGGAAGTTAAAAAAATCAAGATAAGTGTGGTAAGATAGGCAAGGTTGACTAATAATTCTTTTGACTTTGTCAGTGTATAGATTGTTATAAAGATCAATATGAAATTTAATTTAAACGCTGAGAATATAGCAAAGGGAACTTTGAATTTGTGAATAAAGGCAAGTCCCAAGGTTACGCCAGCATCATTTCCAACGGGTGTTGAAAGTCCGAATTTTTTGAAAAGGACTATTCTAATAGCGACATAAATGAAGACAGCGATACAATACAGCCAGCATGCGGTATTGTTGAAGATTAATCGGCCTAATTGGGCTTTCCAAGTTGTATTTGCATCTTTTTTTGATGAAAAATAGGATGAAATGATGATTAGACTCGCAGGAATTATGCTACGTTCGTCGACAAAAAAAGTAGCAATGAGTATAGGAATTGCGAGCCATTTGTTGTTCCAATAAAGCGCCGCTAGAAGTCCTGTGTAAGCGTATGAATCAAAAAAAAATGTATCGTAGTTGAAGGAGTTTCCTACATAAGAAAATAAGAGGGCAAGCGTTCCCCAAAATGCTATAATTTCATCTTTTATAAATTTGATGATTGTTTTTAAAGATAAATAGATGAAAAATGGGAAAAGAATGAATGCTTGAAAGTAAAAAAGTTTTATGGCTTCCCAATGAAAAATGTTACCAATTAGATAAGGTGTTATACGTAAGTCTCGTTTGCTGAAGTGATCCCATTTTTCGGCATTTAGGTAAGGAGTGAATGGGGATTTGATTTTAAGATTTACAAAGTTTTGAACTAATTGGTCATTTACAGACCATTCTCCAGTGATTCGTTTTACTAGAATCTCAGGGAAATAGATAAATGAAAAGCATATGAAAATCGCAAAAGTGATTTTATAGATGCCCCATTTTGACAGCCAAAGTTTCTGAATGTATTCGTTGAATTGAAGAAAGTAGAAATTTAAATTTGGGGTCATTATGTTACTTAAAGCGCTGTAAAGGTTTGGTTTGAACAAAATGTGCATCTAATAATGCTTCATTCCATTTGATAGCTGCATTTTCTACGCCAGCGAAATTAAAATGTGTTCCGTCGTGTCTATAGGTGGGTGCCGTTAAAGATTGTAAATCTGCACCAGTTAGTACATTGGGAATTTCTTCTAAGATTCTTTTTTGGGCAGCGCGAACTTTGATTTCTTTGGGGTCATTCGTGCCACGGTTGCATTTTGCCATCCAGAAAACCAAATCAGGTTTATTTAATAGATCGCGGGTTTTTTGAATATAGAGTTTAGTACTTTCAACAATATCATTTTCAGTTAAATCGATATCATTTTCCCCATGCATTATGAATATACCTCTAATGCCTGTTTTGGGGAAATCATTTAGGACTCTATTTTCGAAAAATTTATATGGATACCGTTGTTTCCAATCAAAAATTGGGCTTTCAAAAGGTAATCCCCAAGCTGAGTTACCCCAATGTAAGGAAGTCGTTCCTCCAATTCCCGTGTTGTACATCATGATTGGAACGTTCAAACGTTTCTTAAGTAATTCGGCCATTCGTCCCCAAAAAGCTACTTTACTACCATCGTCCCATTTTATAACTTCACACCATTGTTTGTCAAAATCTTCCAAATTGTAAGGGTCTTGTCCTTCGGCAAGGGAATGCCCGATGACTGCAAAAACTTCACCCACTTTAAAGTTCCACAACATTAACGTGTCCTCAGTCACTTGATTGTTGTTTTCGATGATAACTTGTGGATAATAGCCTCCTCCTTTCAATGTAAAACTGCCACTGAACTTGTTTCCACCATCGTTGCTTAATTGAAGCCATCCAGTTTCTTGCCCGCCTAAATAATTTTTGAATTTTATTTTAGCTGAGGTAAATGGATTGTTTGTGCTTCCTGTAATGAAAACCTCTCCTTCATTTGTGTTATTTCTTTGGACAAATTTTCTACAATTAGGTATATCAAAGGTAACTTTTGTTGAAATGTCAACAGGAGTAGGGCTAACGCCATTTTGTTCGCATGAACTCAATAAAAACACGAGGCTTACGACTAGTAAAGTCAATCTATTCATTGGTTTCATATTAATATGGGTTGGTCCAACGACCAACTAGTTGACACTTTGATTATATTTGTCATTCAAAATTTAGTCAAAAATATAAAAAAATAGATAAATGAAAGCATATGTTTTCCCAGGTCAAGGTTCTCAATTTCCAGGAATGGCTAAGGATCTTTATGAAAATTACGCTGCTGCTAAATCCATTGTAAATGAGGCGGATGCTATATTGGGCTTTTCTCTCTCTGAAATTATGTTTGCGGGTACGGAAGAGGAGTTAAAGCAAACGCGCGTAACTCAGCCAGCTATTTATTTGCATTCTGTTTTAGTTGCGAAATTGGGGAAAGACTTTGCTCCAGCTGTTGTGGCAGGTCACTCATTGGGCGAGTTTTCAGCCTTGGTAGCCGCAGGAGGTTTAGCTTGGCAAGATGGATTGCAATTAGTGTATAAGCGTGCGTTGGCTATGCAGAAAGCATGTGAAATTCAACCGAGTACAATGGCTGCCGTTTTAGGATTGCCAGATGCCACGATTGAAGAAATTTGTGCGGCATATGGTCCATCCGTTGTGGCGGCAAATTATAATTGTCCAGGTCAAGTAGTGATCTCAGGATCAGTAGAAGGTATTGAGGCGGTAGGGGTTCAATTGAAAGAGGCGGGAGCGAAGCGTGTGTTGACATTGCCTGTAGGTGGTGCATTTCATTCGCCATTTATGGAGCCGGCACGTGTAGAATTAGCAGCGGCGATTGAGGCGACGGAGGTTTTGAAGCCTATTTGTCCTATTGTTCAAAATGTCAATGCCAAAGCTTCTCAAGATCCTGCAGAAATAAAGGCAAATCTAATTTCTCAGTTAACCGGTGCGGTTCGTTGGACGCAGTCGGTCGAAACTATGGTTGCCATGGGTGCGACAGAATTTATTGAATGCGGACCAGGAAAAGTATTGCAAGGATTGGTGAAGAAAATTCACGGAGAAGCTTTAGTAGCTTCAATGGAGCTTGTTTAATTCATTGATAATGAGGAGTTAGATTTTGCGGCCAATAAATATTTCGTTTTTTTTAAAGCGATGTTTGATTTTTTGGGAGCTAGGCCTTACTTTTGCATCACAATTGGTATTGACCTATGGTGTAATGGTAACACACCAGTTTTTGGTTCTGGTTTTCTAGGTTCGAATCCTGGTAGGTCAACAGAATAAAATTAAGAAGCCTTCGAACATTTTTCGAAGGCTTTTTTTATGCTTTCAGAATCTAAAGCAGCGAATAAATTTCATAGAGGACCGCTACCAATAAGGTTAATCCGATTATTTTCAAAATTAAAATGAGCAGCGCAATCCTTTTAGGAATAGGATTTTTGTTTTCGTTCATCATTGGCTAAGAATGGAGCCCAATTATAATGAAGAAAATAATTGCTAACGAAGTTTATTGGGTTAATTGCATCGTTCACATATTTACATTTTTTCTCATATAAATTGTGACTGCTTCCTGGCTAATAACGTAATTGACAAAACGTTTATCGCTTTCAGATTGATGTCTACTTATTGCTTCATGACATCCATAATTGCGTTCGAAAAATAGATTGACCGAGGAAATGAATTTTGATCTAGATTGTCTTTGACTTTCTATCGTTTTTCCCTCACATTGCAAGATTTCATTCAGCTTTTCCGTAGTGCAAGTAAAATTGGATTGTGAAGATAAATACGTTAAGAATATTTCCCCTTGTTCGGGTAATTGCTTCCAAGATTTAAGCTCACGTTTTCTCCTATGATTAATCAACAGGCAAATCCCTATGATTAAAATGGCAATAATGATCATTGTGCCATAAAATAAAACGAAGTTCCAATCAATTTCGTTGTACCAAATTTTAGGTGTATAAAAATTTCCAATGATTCTGCTGTTCTTTTTTAATTGATCAAGCGACATAGAATCTAATTTAAATTCGAAGTTGTTCTGATTGTATGTTCGTTGAAAAGAATAGATGTATTGGTCCTTAATGTATAATTGGATTGCCAAATTGAAGAATGAATTATTTTTACCCTGATAACGATAAATTATATTCTCCTTAGGATCAATAAATTCCCCTAAGGTAATTTCAGATGTAAAGAAATAGGGAGGTATCCATTGGCTTGAGAACTTATTGAAATTATGCATTTTGGGATCTGTAAAATCTACATAACCTAATTCAGTCCAATTGTTTCCTTTGAAGTTAAAGGCATAATATGGGTATTTAAGATTGTTGTTTTCTAAATAAAGGAGCGGAAATTCTAAACAATAAATTTGATCATCCGTATGCGAATATCCACCAAATTGAGATGAAATACCCTTGGGGCCTTTTTCATTAATACTACCATAAATGTCCCATTCGTTTAAAGGCTTGTGAAAATAAGTGGAGATATTGTGAATTCTCCAGAACCCATGGCCTCCTAAACTTATTAATGTATCTCGTCGAATAAATTGTATTGCACCAAAGTTGTATCCCCGATAATACGTTTTGTCAATTCTTGTTAAAAGGCAGGTTTTTGTGTCAAATTCATAGGTTTGTCCTGTTCCTTGTATGGTTATAAGGAATTTATTTGGAGATAATTGAAAGAATTTAGCGACGAAATCCGGAGGTAAGTCTTCTTTTTTGACATTATTAAACGTGATGGTTCGTGATTCTTGTTTCCCATCCGAAGGGAACTCAAAACATTGATTCGACTTTAAGTCTAATTTGAAAAGTTTATTTTGCTTAATGTCTACTAAATTGATTTGTTGAAATCCATCCAGAGTCTGACCTTGACTGAAATATAAGAGTAAACTAAAAAATACCGATTGTATGATGGACAGTTTAGTCATAGAATTTAGAACAAACGTAAAACGTAAATTTATCAATTGACCGATGCTCGATGGAAAGTTGTGACTGAAAAGTAAGTTAATTGAGTGAATCACCTATTTTATTTGTGGTTTCGCAGGAATTCAATGACTTCTTTTACTTGATCTTTCGACATGTCAGATTTTCGATGAATATCCCAATGCCAGACAGTCAAAGGTAGCATGATGTTTTGGGGGATTTTATTTGCATTTTCCGTGTTACGTAACGTGGTGATAACAATCACTCCATTGGCTCCTCTCACCCCATACATGGCTGTTTGTGATGGATCTTTGAGTACTTGTACGCTTGAAATATCATTGGGATTAATTGAATTGATATTGCCTTGAAGTGCCACTCCGTCTACCACATATAATGGGCTATTGGCATTGATGGAGCCAATTCCTCGTATGCGTACCATGGCACCACCGCCAGGGGAATTGTCATTTCCAACAACTACACCTGAAGCCTGACCTTGTAATTTTTGAGCGACAGAAGAAACGTTCGTTTGATTTAGTTTTTGGGCATCAATTGTTTGACTCAAAGCATTCCGATCCTCGTTGCGTGTATCAAATGGATAAATTTTTAAACCAACACCTCTTTGGCCTGCAGCATTTTTACCTTTGATGATTTTCACCTCAGCGATTTGTCGTAAATCGATGGCACTTGTATCACGAAATTCAAGTGGATTTTTTTCGTCTTTGGCCTCATACCAATATACCCATAAGGTATCCTGCTTAATTTCAATTCGTTGATTCTGATTAGAAAAATAGCGTAAAAATAGGATAGAAGGGTCTTGTGTCTGGGCCCAACTGTGAAAAGAAATCAAGAGTAAAAGACCTAATTTTTTCATACGTTGAATTCGCCTAGTTTCTCATAAGAGAGAATCATCGAACGAACATTATGGTAATTGATTTTCCAATTATGCGCCATGTGTCGCCAAATAGGTTCGCCCTCACGGGTCATCAGTGGCCACCATTCGCCTGTGTTTCGATTTATCATCTTGTCGAATACAAATCGATGCACCTGTTTATGGGCCTCCAAAAAGCGTTTATCTTTTGTTAATTTATAAGCATCTAGCATCCCAATCAGCATTTCAGCTTGTTGCCAAAATTCTTTCTCAAGATCCGTCGCTTCGCCTGTATGTGATCCTTCCACAAATACGCCTCCATGTTCCCAGTCGATGCCATGATCTAGGGCATGATAAAAGGCTTTCTCCAAATTAGGGCGGTATTTCTCGAGGTCAAAGCCACCAATTTTGATGGCATGCATCAGGAGCCAACCGAATTCCGCGTTGTGCCCGTAGGAGGTATTGTCGGTCGAGGAGGCTTTTTGGCCCCCATCGGCGAAGCGATCCCAACCCCAAACTACGTCGAATTTGATTTGAGGGGCGACCGACCAATCTGCCCAAAACTGAGGGATACCCGTTCCTGTGACGGGATGCATGATTTTATGAATGAGTATTTCGATGACTTCCTCCAACTTCCGACGATGTAATTCCTTTCCACTTGCTTCATAAAGTGTCGTGAATGCCTCCATCAAATGCATGTGGACGTCGAGTGTCTTGCGATCTCCGCCGGGAGAACCGGGTCCCATCAGTGACCAATCTTCTGCGAAAAATTCCCAATAGCCTCCGTGATAAGTATCAACAGCATGTTTTTGCATGAGGTCAAAAACTTTTTCCGCATATGCTAGCCCGATGGGATCGCCTGAGGCGAGGGTATATTCGCTTAAACTGTAAATGGCAAAGGAGTGTCCATAACCAATTTTTTGTTTGTTTAAGGGATTGCCTGCACGGTCAACCATCCAATGGAATCCGCCATGTTCGGCATCCCACATATGGTCTAGTAGAAATGTGACACCGTTTTGGGCCATTTCAAGCATGATGGGTCCTCCAAATCTGTGGCGATATGCCTGTGAATAGGTAAAGATGGAACGGGTTTGCGCAATGAGTGATTTCTCGTCATCACCCGCATCGTTCCCGAATTCATCGAAATGCGTAATGAATCCTCCATGCTGAGGGTCTATCGTCCTTTTAATCCAGAAGGGTAATAAAGCGTTTTCAGTATAATCTTTAATTTCTTGTTGCATGGTTTGTTAGGATTATTTCTTGTGGATTTGCACTACCTGTTTCGCCTAATTTGTGGATGGATACATGGACAGCTAAACTAGCGAATTGGCAGGATTCAGGAATGCTCGCGCCAGCGGCTTGAGCGGCGCTGAATGCGGCTACTACCATGTCTCCGGCTCCAACTGTGTCGATAGGGCCATGTTTGGGAATAGCTTTCTCCCAATGAAATTCTGTGGGAGATGCATAGATCATGCCTTGCTCACCTAATGTTACAAGCACGGGTTTTTGCCTGGTTGAAACCCATAGTTTGATTGCCTCTTCCCAATCGTTCGTCTTGCCAATGATCTTCGTTAATTCGGCCTCATTGACTTTTAAGAGTGTTTGTGTCGCATATTGTCCAAGACTACGTAGGTCAGCAATGGAAGATTCTCCTACGAATTTTTGGAGGTATTCCAACGTCGCCTGATTTAGCAATGGAATTTGAAATTGCTCATTGATGACAATCCAATTGTATTTACTAGCATGGATGGCCATTTCGTGTATGACATCAATCGAAAATTCCTGAAATCTGTCATTTCGCGTGCCAAAATCCAGTCGGCTTTGTTCGATGCCCCCTTGCATGGGTTTGCTGTATGTGGGGGTGTCGATGCTGTTTTTTACACGAAGTTGCTCGGTATTTATCTGGAGTTGATGCGCTAAATGTTCCATTTCTCTGCCAAAAACATCATTTCCTCGTATGCCAAAGGCGTCCACCTGAACGCCCAAACAAGCCAGGTTTTTGGCTACATTTCCTGCGCCGCCTAAATAGGTTTTGGTTTGCGAGGCTTGTTGGACTGTTTTTCCTGTTTCCACAGATATTTCACCCGATTGAGCAGCCAATTCAAAATAGAAATCCAAAGCATAGTCGCCGATGACCGCAATGCGGAGTGAGCTGATTTTAGCCAATAGGGCTTCTAATCGCTGGGAATTCATGTTGATAGGTTTAGTGGCAGAAATGTACAAAAAAAATGAGTTCAGGCAAATAGGGGCTTTCCGCATGCTAGCGTTTGTCTTAGCTTTGGCAATCCTTTGAGGTTTGCCAAAGCTACGCCGTTAAGATGAAAATTGGACTTGAGAAACTGATAATTTCTCCTTAATTTTATTCTTCTATTTACCCTAAATTTATTCCGTTTTGGCATTAATTAAATCTATTTCAGGCATTCGTGGTACCATCGGAGGGAAACCTAGCGATGGACTTAGTCCCATTGATGTGGTGACCTTCGCTGCTGCTTATGGTGCTTGGTTGAGAAGCACGAATCCAACTTCCAATCAAATCGTTATCGGTCGAGATGCGCGAATTTCAGGATCGATGGTTTCATCTTTGGTTTCAAATACTTTAATCGGCCTGGGATGGAATGTGTTGGATATAGGTCTTTCAACTACCCCAACCGTAGAATTAGCGGTGCCCTGGACGAAATCTGCCGGTGGAATTATTATCACGGCAAGCCATAATCCAGCACAATGGAATGCGTTGAAACTCTTGAATGCAGAAGGGGAATTTATCTCCGATGAAGATGGAAAGGCTTTGCTTCGTTTGGCAGAAAATCTGGATTTTAATTTTGTTGAAGTAACGGAATTAGGAAAGGTTACGGAAGATGCAAGTTTCCTTCACCAACACATCGATCACGTGTTGGGTTTACGTTGGGTAGACCAAAAGGCCATTCAATCGAAAAATTTCAAAGTACTCGTTGATGCGGTTAATTCCACGGGAGGAATTGTTGTTCCCCAATTGTTAAATGCCCTAGGTGTTCAGCATGTGGATGTGATTTTTGGAGAACCTAACGGACATTTTGGTCACAACCCAGAGCCATTACCGGAAAATCTTACAGCGATGATCGCTGAAATGAAGACGGGGAAATATGATTTAGGCATTGTCGTGGATCCGGATGTGGACCGCTTATGCTTTATTTCGGAAGATGGTACGCCGTTTGGTGAAGAATATACGTTGGTAGCCATTGCGGATTACATATTAGCCAAAGAAAAAGGTAATACAGTTTCAAATTTATCCTCTACGCGTGCGCTAGCCGATGTAACGAATCAACATGGCGGAACGTATTTTGCTGCTGCTGTAGGCGAGGTGAATGTGGTGACCAAAATGAAAGCAGAAAAAGCGATCATTGGTGGCGAAGGAAATGGAGGCGTTATTTTCCCTGAATCGCATTACGGTCGGGATGCCTTAGTGGGTATCGGATTGTTTTTGACGCATTTGGCCTATAAAAACAAATCAGTAAGTGCCCTGCGTGCCGAATATCCGGCTTACATCATGTCGAAAAATAAGATAGAATTGTCTGCAGATTTAAATGTGGATTTAATCTTAGCGACGGTGGCAGAACAATTTAAAACGGAACGAGTTAATACGATAGATGGTGTGAAAATTGATTTTGCAGACCGCTGGGTACATTTGCGCAAATCCAATACGGAACCCATTATTCGAATTTATTCTGAAGCACCTACGGAAGCGGAGGCGAATGGATTAGCCCAACAAATCATGCAGGTAATCGAAGCGATTGCAGGCAAATAAGTATAACATGACATCAACAACGAAA
>JAHEAY010000142.1 GCA_024642485.1 Cytophagaceae bacterium | reverse complement strand
TCAGCCTTTTCTTTTAATAGACCACCCGGGCATCACGCAACATATGACAAAGGTATGGGTTTTTGTATTTACAATCACATTGCCATTGCTGCGCGCTACCTTCAAGAACAATACAACGTAAAAAAAATCTTAATTATAGATTTTGATGTTCATCATGGTAACGGTACACAAGACATTTTTTATAATGACAACAGTGTCTATTATTTCAGCGTTCATCAGCATCCTTTTTATCCAGGTTCAGGTAGGCCTAATGAGACAGGAAATGGTGTTGGTAAAGGTTTTACCATGAACGTTGATCTTGCAAAAGGGTCCGGAAATGAGCAATTTATTGCCAGTTTTAATGAAAAATTAATCCCAGAAATGGATGATTTTAAACCTGAATTTATTTTGATTTCAGCTGGATTTGATGCCTATGAACATGACCTGCTGGGTCAGTTAAAATACACTGGCCAAGGATACCGTGAAGTAGCAAAAATTATTAATAACACAGCTAAAAAACATCACTCTAAGGGAATTATGTATATGTTAGAGGGCGGGTATGTGCCAGAAAATATTGAAGATGCCTCTATTAATATAATTAAAGAATTAATTAATTATCAATAATTTAGGATAATTAATTAATGTAATTTATTCCTAAAATCCCAACATATAATTGATATATAAAGTTCTTGATTTAGTCGAAGCATAAGGCAATTCTTGATAAAACGCAGTTGCACTTAATCGCTGTGTTTGATCAATGTAATAATCAGCTCCGATGGAGGCCACGGGTCTTGTTTTATCCAGGTTACTGGTGAAGCTTTCCGTGGTTAGTCCAGATACCCCTGAGGCTTCTAAATTATCGGTTTTATGACTGAGATCGTGTTCCACACCCACACTCCCCCTACCAACCACTTTATCCGTGAGTTGTTTTTTGAATTTTAATCCTACTAATGCTGTTTTTGAGCGATCTCGGATAGTGCTGAAAGTTAATGGATTATCGACCCCGGTCTCGGTATAGCCATCCTGTTTCACTATCGCGTAACGAAAAGCTAAATAAGGTCTTAATAATAGTGATGAGGTCGCCGCATAGTTATAGGACAGTTCAGCCACATAGCTTTGGGTATCGATGTCCGTCTTCCCTCTTCCGGCTTCAGAAGTCCCAGTTGCAGTCCGCTTAATGCTCGCGTCTTTGCTTTGGTAGGCGTTAGCGACCTTAACCTGCCAACCGAGTTGATTCGCATTTTGATTCCACACACCAATCAACCCCACTAAGGGTCCTTTATTCTCAATATCAATATTATGCGCTAAGTTGTAATTTAAATTCTGGTCAACAAACCCAGCCACTCTAAAGTGATCGTTGATCTTATAGCCACCTGTAGCAACGAAGCTGGTGCTTTGTATGGAGGGACTTTGTACATCGGTATATCGATTACCAAACGAGAAACAGCCGCCCTTGGTATCAAAAAAATTACAGTCATAGGTATTCATATTGGCGAAGTTAGCACCCGCGGTGATGGAGTTTAAATTCCCCTGTAACTGACCTTTAATCGCCTGGATTGATGTCTGGGTATCGGCAGCTGAAGGGCCAGGAAGTGTGAAATTCAAATCCCATGCTAAATCGCTATCGGCGTCCGTCAATGTCCAGTTGTAAGAAGTTCCTGACAACGATACTGTTCCAGTTGTGGTGTTATTTAACTCTGCTGACGTTAATCCATCGATGACACTTGAGTAAGTTACGCTGGTATCAACAACGGATGTGGAATGTACACCAAAATTAGTGGTGCCTGAACGGCTTGTAAAAACCACCTGGCCATAGTCACTTATGGAGCTAATAATGATGTTGTAGTTTATCGGCAAGCTTCCATTAAATGATATCGGGTTAGAAGCGTTAGAGCCTTGGCTGTTATCAAATGTTGTAATAATGCCGTTGTTGTCAATATCAAATGTGGAATCGGATGAAATAGTACCCCCGTTATTAGTCAACAAAGTAATTGTTCCTCTGTTATCAATTGCAATGCTAGTTTGCGAACTAATAATTCCCGAATTATTGAGTGAGGATATAGTTCCTTCATTATCGATAGCCACACCGAGTGCACTTACTCCATTTGTATTAATCAATGATGAAATAGTTGAGGTGCTATCGATATATATGGCATCGTGTGCGAGTTGTGCGCTAATGCTTCCAGAGTTATTCAGCGTAGAAATTATGGAGTTATTATTAACTGAAATTGTTTCTTGAGGAGCTCTAATTATGTTTGTGTTAATTAATTCGGTGATAGTGGCGCTATTTATCCAAAAGGCTTTTTCAGAACCAGCAGTAAGGGTTCCATTGTTTGTTAGGGTTGCGGTAAATGGACGCCCTATTTCTATTGTAAAACTGCCATCATCAAGTGTAACTCCAGAGCTGATGGTAACATCGAAATTTTGATCAGCAGAAAGATCAAATCCCGTATTGCAATCACCTATACCAATTGTTGTCACATCTGTTGGGTCTAGCACACAATCTATAGCATAAAGATTATGGCTTAAAGTTGCGAAAAGGCAAGTCCAGATAAGTTTATTGAAAATTCTCATGTTTTAAACTTACAGACAAAAAATTATAATTTACCTACTTCAACCAGACAGTCGTGAGAGGTCGGCGAATTACCCATATCACCAAAAGCATTAGAACTCACAGAGTTCACCACCCCATTATTCATCTGTCTCCAGTAACCTAAAGTTGTCACCACAATCCCATCATTAACATCATTAGTTACATTTGCTAAAGCTTCGAAAGAGCCTC